>JAJTBM010000009.1 GCA_021286885.1 Rhodocyclales bacterium | reverse complement strand
CCGAGCTGGTGCAGATTCTGGAAGAAGCCCGCGCCGCCTTTGCCCGCAAGCCGGTGTGAGCAGCGGGCCGTGTGCCCGTGCCTGGTGCTTTATAAGGTGGGCAGCAGGGCCTGGATCTCGGGCTGCTCCATGCCCGCCGCCAGGGCCAGCATCAGCGCGATGCGGGCCTTGAGGGGGGGCAGGTCGCCTGCGGTGAGATAACCTTCGCCGTCATCGTCGGCATTGCCGTTACGGGGAATGTGGCCGCTGCAGCGGCTTGCCCGGATCACCGGGATGCCCTTGTCCCGGGCCCGGGCGAGGGCGGCGCGCCAGCTTTCGGGAACGCTGCCCTGGCCCGCCAGGGCCAGCACCAGTCCCCGGGCGCCGGAGTTGATGCAGGCATCCACCAGACAGGCGGGTGCGCCCGCGTAGCCGGCCAGGATGTCCACCCGAGGCAGGGGAGCCAGGTCGTGGGCGGCAAAGCGTCCGTCGGCCCGGGCCAGGTTCCAGTATTGGGTGGAGCTGAAGGCGTCCAACTGGCTGGCGTGGTATTTGCGCAGGCTGCGGGCCCCGTGGATGCGGCCATTCAGGGTGATCAGCACGCCCTTGTCCCGGGCTTCGGGCAGGGTGGCGAGGCGCACGGCATCCAGGATGTTGGCCGGCCCATCGGCTTCCGGGTGGTCGGCGGGGCGCATGGCGCCGGTGAGCACCACCGGCTTGCCGGCTGGCAGGGTCAGGTGCAGAAACCAGGCGGTTTCTTCGAGGGTGTCGGTGCCGTGCAGGATCACGACGCCCTCCACCGCCGGGCTGGTGAGGGCCCGGCGACAGGCCGAGAGCATGCTCTGCCAGTCGGCGGGGCGCATGTCCTTGCTGTCCAGGCTCAGGATCTGGTCGGCACTCAGTTCGGCCAGATCATCCAGACCCGGGACGGCAGCCAGCAGCGGGGCCACCGGGCGGACGCCGGCGGTATAGCGGCCGGCGGGGTGATCGGTGTGGGATACACCGGCAATGGTGCCGCCGGTGGCAAGGATGTGGATCAGAGGACGGGACATGGTTTGAGGTGGCACTCAGGGCTGGAGGCGAGATCAAGCGCCCCCGGCCCTGGGGCCATGCTTACTCGAAAGGTTTGTCGTTGGGCGCCTTGTAAAGCTTCTGCATGCTATCGGAGAGCGGGAAGTTCAGGTTCAGGCCCTTGGGCGGGATGGGTTGGGTGAACCATTTTTTGTAAATGGCTTCGGCTTCGCCAGAGGCCATGGTCTTGGCCAGGGCCGCATCGACCAGCTTTTTGAAGCCCGGATCGTCCTTGCGCATCATGCAGCCGTAAGCTTCAAAGCTCTGGGGCGTGCCCACCACCACCCAGTCGCCCGGCTTGCGGGCCTTGGCCATTTCACCGTAGAGCAGGGCGTCATCCATCATGAAGGCCACTGCCCGGTTGGTTTCCAGGGTCAGGAAGGCTTCGCCATGGTCTTTGGCGGAGATGATGTTCATCCCCAGTTTCTTTTCTTCGTTCATGCGCCGGATCAGGCGCTCGGAGGTGGTGCCTGCCGTGGTCACCACATTCTTGCCGGCCAGATCGGCGAAATCCTTGATGCCCGATTCTTTTTTCGTCATCAGCCGGGTGCCGATGATGAAGATGGTGTTGGAGAAGGCGACCTGCTTGGCCCGCTCGCTGTTGTGGGTGGTGGAGCCGCATTCGATATCCACGGTGCCGTTCTGTACCAGCGGGATGCGGTTCTGGGAGGTGACGGGGATCAGCTTGGTCTGCAGGCCGGGCAGCTTCAGCTCGGCTTTCACCGCATCGACCACCTTCAGCATCAGTTCCTGGCTATAGCCCACCACTTGCTGCTTGTCGTCGTAGTACGAAAAGGGAATGGAGGATTCCCGGTGGCCCAGGGCGATGGTGCCGCTGTCTTTGATTTTTTTGAGTGTGGCGGATTCCTGGGCCTGGGCGGGGGCCGCCACCAGGGCGAGGGCACCCAGTACGAAGGGCATGAACTTGAAGGTCCGGGGCATGGAGCATCCTCCTGAGTCGGGAACACAAAGGGAACGGGGCCAGGCAAAAACGCCGGGCCGGACGGTTCATTGTATGCCCAACCAGCCGCCCGGCAAGAGGGGGAATAGAGGCAAAAAAGGAGGTCCAGGACGGAGGTTTAGCTTTTGAGCATTCAATTATGCTTTAAAGATAAATTTGATGTCTTTTGGGTATTTGAAGATTTTTTGCAATAAATGTGAAATGTTTCCAGGGGATGAGGGGGGGACTCCGGTGCAAAGTCACGCCCCCGCGTGGGCGAACAACGTAAAAAGAATGCCAAGAGGCGTCGTAAACGCTCATGCACTCCCAACGAGAGACAAGCCCAAAATGAAATCATATGGACCGAGTTCTCCGCTCCGGCAACGCCCGGGCGGGTACCTCACACGCCTGATGCTGGCGGTGAGCCTGTGTTGTGCCATGCCAGCCTGGGCCAATCTGGCAGGACGCCAGGACGGGAACGCTGCCCGTTATTACGAAGACGCCCAGGCGCGCTACAACCGCAACGATGTGGGCGGCGCCATTGTCCAGGCCAAGAATGCGATCCAGAAAGATCCGGGTCTGCTGCCTGCGCACTTGTTGCTGGGCAAGGCTCTGCTGCGGGACGGCCAGGCGGCGGCAGCCCAGGCCGAGTTTGAGGCGGCCCTCAAGCTGGGGGTCAGCCTGTCGGAAGTCGCCTTGCCCTATGGGCAGGCCTTGATGATGTATGGCGATACCGAAAAGCTGCTGGATCGGATACGGCCCGATGGCCTGATTGCCCAGGTGCGCGTGGATGTCTTGGCGATGCGTGCCCTGGCCTATGCGGATCGCGGCAACTTAAAGGCGGCCATGCAGAGTGTGCGTGAAGCGCGGGAGCTGGATCCGCGTGCCCTCATGCCCCTGCGCACCGAAATCGACCTGACCCTGCGGGCCCGGGATCTGGCCCGCGCCCGTCAGTTGCTGGAGCTGGCCCAGAGCCTTGCCCCCCAGGATGCCCAGTTGCTCCATCTGCGGGGAACCCTGTTGCAGGGCGGTGGTGATGTGGAAGGGGCCTTGCGCAGTTATGCCCGGGCCCTGGAGCTGGATCCCCGCCAGTTGGATGCGCTGGTGGCACGCGGTGCCCTGTTCATCGATCTGAAGCGCTGGGACGATGCCCTGGCCGACCTCAACCGGGCAGCCGCCATGAGCCAGCGGGAACCCCGGGTCGCCTATCTCAAGAGCCTGGCCCTGGCGGCCAAGGGCGACACGCCGGGCTCCCAGGCCCAGCTGGAGGTGGTGACGCGGCTGATTGATGAACTGCCCGAAGATTTTCTCGCCCGCCAACCGCCCTTGCTGATGCTCGGTGGTCTGGCGTGCCAAGCCTTGGGACGCATGGAAAAAGCCCGAGTCTTGATGGAGCTGTACGTCCAGCGTGTGCCGGGTGATCCGGCAGGGCGCAAGCTGTTGGCCAATCTGTATCTGACCGGGGCGGACCCCGGACGGGTGGCCGATGTACTGGAGCCGCTGCTGCGTAGTGGCGATACCGATCCCCAGGTATTCACCACGGTGGCGGCCCTGCGCATGCAGCAGCGGCGTTACCGGGAGGCCGCCGAGGCACTGGAGGCGGCCGCCCAGGCCGGCAACGGGCATCCGGGCATGGTGGCCCAGATGGGTTTTGCACGGATTGCCAATCAACAGCCTGATCTGGGGCTGGCGGCCTTGCGCAAGTCGTTCGACAAGGAGCCCGGCCAGCTCAATGTGGCGGCTGCCTTGTCCTCCTTGTATCTGCGGCGCGGGGATGGGCGTGCGGCCATTCAGGTGGTGGAAGCCTTGGTCAAGCGTACTCCTTCCGACCCCCTGGCCCACAATCTGATGGGGGCCGCTTATTCGGGGCTGCACAAGACCGCCGAGGCCCGCAAGGCCTATCAGAAAGCCCTGGATCTGCAGCCTGGCTTGGTGCCTGCTGCGCTGAACCTGTCGCGCCTGGACATGGCGGATGGCAAGCCTGAACAGGCTCGGCAGCGTCTTGAAGCCCTCTTGAAGCAGGACGGGCGGCAGGTGCAGGCCCTGACTGAACTGGCCCGGGTGGAGATCCAATCCCAAAGGCTGGCTGCTGCTTTAAATCTGCTGGAGCGGGGGCGCACGGTGGCGCCCCGGGATGTGGCCTGCAACCTCGAATTGATTACGCTGCATCAGCGCATGAACAATCCGGGGGCGGCCCTGCGGGTGGCGCGTGCCCTAGCGGAGCTCAAGCCCCAGGATCAGAGCGTGCAGGAGGCGCTGGGGCGGGCGTATTTGCTGGCCGGGGATCTGACCTCGGCCCGGGGGACCTTCGTCGCGCTTTCCCGTTTGTTGCCCAATGATCCTGATCGCATCGTTGCCCTGGGGCGGCTCCAGCTCCAGGCGGGGGCGGGGCGTGATGCGGCGGTGAGTGCCGAACGGGCCCTGGCCCAGCGTGCCGGCCATACCGGCGCAGCCGTGTTGCAGATCGAGGCTGAAATGCAGCTGGGCGAGGCGGCCAAAGCCGAAGCCTTGCTCAAGACCCTGGCCCAACGCACCGGCAACACCCAGGAAGCCCTGCGTCTGACGGGGGATATGGCCTTTGCCCGGCGCCAGTATCCGGATGCCTGGCGTGCCTACAACCAGGCCTACGACAAGCAGCCTTCCGCGCTGCTGGCCCAGCGGGCGTATCAGACGGCTTTCTATATGAACGAGCCCGAGAAGGCCTTGAGCCTGATGGAGCATTGGCTGCGCCTCAACCCCAATGATCTGCAGGGGCGGGAAATGCTGGGCGAAGCCTACTTGCGCCTCAATCGGCTCACCCAGGCCCGTACGGCCTACGAGAATCTGCTGGCGCGTCAACCGGGGCTGGCCACGGCCACCAACAATCTGGCGGTAATCATGATGCGCCAGAACGACCCCGGTGCGCTGGGGATGGCGGAAAAGGCGGTCAGTCTGGCCCCTGCAGATCCGAACGCGCTGGATACCCTGGGCTGGCTACGGGCCCGGGCCGGTGCGCTGGAGGGTGCTTTGAAGGTTTTGCGAGATGCACGCCTGCGCGATCCGGCCTCCCGGGACATTCGCTACCACTTGGCGTGGACGCTGCATCGCAGTGGTCGTAAGGATGAGGCCAAGGCCGAGCTGGCTGCTGCCCTGGCGGCTCCAGGCAGTTTTGAAAGCGAGTCCGAGGCCCGTGCTTTAGGGAGGGAGTGGGGTTTAGGGGTGTGAAAAACTGCCTGTCGGAGTTTTTTACACTTTTTAATGCCCCGAAAGTCCCGCATAAAAAAACAGCTTCGGAAACATGAGGCTGCGGGCATGGCTCAATATTTGCTAAATATTTGGTATTTAATAAAAACAAAATTTTCGCTTAACAGAGGACTGATTCATGAACACGTTCACCATGGCCCCTTGTTTGGGGGCTTTGCTGTTGCTGGCAGCAACCGGAGCCCAGGCGGGCTCTTCCTGGAGCTTCACAACCACGGGAACCCAGACCAACGCCGGCAACTTCGGTAATACCCGTTCTTACGACGCCAACAGCGGTGGCGGCAATGTCACCATCTCTGCCTGGTCCAATACCAAGAACAGCACCACCTCCACCAGCGCCTACATCGAGAGTGCCTATCTGGGCATCTATACCGGTGGCCTGGGGGTGACCAACCGGGATGGGGCGACCAGTGCTGGTGATACCTATGAAGGCACCATCACCAATTCGACCGCTCCGGGCCACACCATGGACAACGAGTTGCGCTACGACTCCATGCTGTTCGACTTTGGCTCGTCGGCCAAGCTCAACAGTGTGACCGTGGGCTGGTGGTATACCGACTCGGATCTGACCGTTCTGGCCTACACCGGTACCGGCACCCCCACCTTCACCAGCGCCAACCAGAGCTATTCCAGTCTGCTGTCGAGTGGCTGGAGTGTGGTCAAGGCAAATGCGGGGACAACGGGCACGGCCAACTACAGCAATGTGGGGCAGGGTGCTGCCCAGTCGACTGATTCGTCCACCTATGCGCCGGTGGCAGTAAACGACCTGAATATCAGCGCCCGTTACTGGTTGGTGGGGGCCCTGAACACCCTGGTGCAGGCCCTGCCCAGTGGTGCCACGGTGAATGCGGGCAACGACTACGTGAAAATCGCTGCGATCAGCGCGACCTACGCCACCCCCGAACCTTCGGGGGCGGTGCTGGTGGGCGGTGCGCTGGCCGGCATGTACATGCTGCGTCGTCGCCAGAACGGCTGAAACCGGCCTAGGCGCCTGCACACCTCGCCAGGGGTGAGGATGTGCCGGCCCGTGTGTGGGTGATCAAAGCCAACGGGGCCGCTTCCTGGATGGGAAGCGGCCCCGTTTGCATGGTTGGGTGGCTGCCTTGTGTGACTGCGTTGTGGGCGCGTGGCTCAGTCGGCGGCGACCACCAGGAAGGGGTTGGCGCCGCTGCGCCCGTAGCCGGCTTCGCCCATCATCACGTCCAGGGCCAGGGTGGCCAGGTCGTCGGCGATGGGGTCGGCAAAGGGGTCTTTGTCCAGGTAGAAAACTTTGCGGTAGCTGCCGCAGTCGTCACAGCTCTCGGCGGCAGCGGCTTGCCAGGGGGCCTGGGCAGGGGCTTGGAGGCGATGCTGGGCCACTTCCTGAATGGTGTCGCAGGAGGTGCAGCGGGCGCGCATCACATTCCATTCGGTGTTGCACAGGGGGCAGTGCAGGTAGCGCAGGCCCGCCATGCTGTTACCGATGCGCACCACTGCCGCCACGGCGGGCGTGCCGCAGCAGGGGCAGAGGGTCTTGTCTTCGGTGGCGGGAGGCGTGCTTGCCAGCCCGCCGGCCATGCGAGTCCAGGGCACCTGGAGTGCGGCGCTGATGAAGGGCGCGGCCCCCTGGAGGGCGCTGGGCACATCCCCAGCCAGTACCTGACGGGCCAGTCCGTCCAGATCCGCATGGGTGCGCAGGCTGTCGAGGATGGCCCGCACCGGCGCCGGGGCGAGGGGGTGGAGCGGGGTGATCAGGGCGCCGAGTACGTCTTTCCAGGCGTCGGGCAGGGACAGGTTGCGGCTGTCCAGGGGCCAGGCGCCGCTCACCGGAATACTGCCGACCACCAGTTGCAGGCTGGCCTGGTGCTGGGCCCGGCTCAGCTCGCCCATCAGGCCCAGCCATGCGCCCAGGGGGTGGCCATTGGCCAGGGTTTCGAAGCGGCGGGCGCGCTGCTCGAACAGCTCGGCGGAGGGCGCCAGGATGGCGGGCGGCGTATCGGTGCCGCTCAGAATCTGTTCGGGGGTCTTGAAGCTGCTCATGGGGTCTTGGGAGTGGGTGTGAGACGTGGGCTCAGGCAGAAAACTGCAGGCGTTCTTCGTGGGTATACACCACCAGTCGGCGGCCCCGGGCAAAACCGGCCAGGGTGAGGCCTGCGTCTTGGGCGAGCCGCACCGCCAGGGCCGAAGGGGCCGAGACGGCGACCAGGCAGTTGAGGCCCTGGCTGGCGGTTTTTTGCACCATTTCGTAGCTGGCCCGGCTGGAAACCAGCACGAAGCCGCTGGCCAGATCGTAGCTGCCCTGGGCCAGGTGGCCCAGCAGCTTGTCGAGGGCGTTGTGGCGGCCCACATCTTCGCGCAGGGCGAGGATGCGGCCGGTCGGGTCGGCCCAGGCGGCCGCATGGACCGCGCCGGTGCTTTCCCACAGGCGCTGGAGCCCGGGCATTTCGGCCAGGGCTGCACCAATCGCAAAGGTGTTGAGGGGCGCCGTGCGTACCCGCAGGGGCGGGAGCGGGCGGGCCACGGCGGCGAGGCTGTCCACCCCGCACAGACCGCAGCCGGTGCGCCCGGCGAGGGTGCGCCGGCGCTCCTTGAGGGCCATGAAGCGGCTGGAGGCGATCTCCAGGTGCACCTCGATCCCGCCGGCCCCGGCCCGGCACTCCAGATCGTAAAGCTCGGCGGGGTGGGTGAGAATCCCTTCGCTGAGGCTGAAGCCCAGGGCCAGGTCAGGCAGCTCGGCCGGAGTGGCGAGCATCACGGCATGGGAGATGCCGTTGTAGACCAGGGCCACCGGGACTTCTTCCACCACGTCGTCCAGATAGCGGCTGGCCCCGTTGCCATCGAGCCGCAGGACCGGCAGCGGAGTGCTGGCGGGCCAGTGGGCGGTGTCGAAGTCGTCGGGGGCGCCCAGGGCGCAGGAGAGGTCGGTCATGGTGCAATCCTCAGCGGGGGCGGGCTCAGTGCTTGGGCGTGCTGTTGCCGGTCATTTCCCGGTACCAGCGCGGATGGTGCTTGCGGGCCCAGGCGTGGGTCACGACACCTTCCACCATGGCGCGGATGGTGCCACGCACCCACAGGGCTGCATACACGTGCACGATGATCCCGGCGATCAGGGCCACGGCGCAGGAGGCGTGGGCGAGCAGCGCGAGGCGGATCAGCGGAATCGGGAAGAACTCCGCAAAGTAAGGCCGCCAGGCGATGACGCCGGAGAGCAGCAGCCCGGCCATGCACACGCACATGAGCCAGAACATGCCCTTCTGACCCCCATTGTAGCGGCCCGTATCGCCCACTTCGCCCCCGGCCATTACGGTGCGGACGGACTTCATCCACTTGATGTCATCGTCGGTGATGAAGTTGTGGTGGTAGTAGCGGAAGAACTGGCGCAGGAAGGCGAGGAACATCACCACCCCCACGAAGGGGTGGACGATGCGCGCCAGCTGGGGCGTGCCGAACACCCCGGTGAGCCAGAAAAAGGCCGGGTAGAAGAAAGCCAGCCCGGAGATGGCCAGCAGGATGAAGCACACCGCCACAATCCAGTGATTGATGCGCTCGGCGGCGGAGTAACGCTGTATCAGTTGCTCTTTCACTTGGAGGTCTCCTTGGTGGATGCGGCGGATCCGTCGTGCTCGTCGTGCTCATCATCGGCCCGGTTGGGGCCCACGGTGATGTAGTGGAAGAAGCCGAACAGGCCGGCTGCTGCGATGCCCAGGGTGGCCACCGGCTTGAGCAGACCCTTCCACAGGCTGACGGTGGTGCTGATGGACGGGTCTTGCGGCAGGCCGTGGTAGAGCGGGGCCTTGTCGGCGTGGTGCAGCACGTACATCACGTGGGTGCCGCCCACCCCTTGCGGGTCGTACAGACCGGCGTTGTCGTAGCCCCGGTTCTTGAGGTCGGCGATCCGGGTGGCGGCCACTTCCTTCATATCCTCCTTGGAGCCGAACTGGATGGCGCCGGTCGGGCAGGTCTTGACGCAGGCCGGTTCCTGGCCCACCGCAACCCGGTCAGAGCACAGGGAGCACTTGTAGGCCTTGTTGTCTTCCTTGGAGATGCGCGGCACGTTGAACGGGCAGCCGGAGATGCAATAGCCGCAGCCGATGCAGTTCTCTTCGTGGAAATCCACGATCCCGTTCTTGTACTGGATGATGGCGCCGGGGGAGGGGCAGGCCTTCAGGCAGCCGGGCTCGGCGCAGTGCATGCAGCCGTCCTTGCGGATCAGCCATTCCAGCTTGCCGTTCTCTTCGACTTCGGAGAAGCGCATCACCGTCCAGGCCTGGTCGGACAGGTCGATGGGGTTGTCATACACGCCGATGTTGGTGCCCACTTCGGCGCGCAGCTCGTTCCACTCGGAGCAGGCCACCTGGCAGGCCTTGCAGCCGATGCAGGTGGTCACGTCGATGAGCTTGGCCACTTCCATCGGGTTGCGGGCCTGGGGCGTGGCGGTCGGGGTCGCGGAGCGACGCAGGATGTCTAGGGATTGCAATGCCATGGGTCAGCGCTCCTCAGGCTTTCTCGAGGTTCACGAGGAAGGATTTGTACTCGGGGGTCTGGGTGTTGCAGTCGCCCACGAAGGGCGGCAGCGCATTGGTCAGGTAGCCCTTCTTGGCCACGCCTTCCCAGCCCCAGTGGAGCGGAATGCCGACCTGGTGCACCGTCTGGTTATTGACGGTGAGGGGCTTGATCCGCTTGGTCACGACGGCCTTGGCCTTCACGAAACCGCGCTTGGAACTGACCTTCCCCCAGTCGCCCTGCTTGATGCCCTTTTCCTGGGCCAGCACTTCGCCAATCTCCACAAACTGTTCGGGCTGGGCGATGGCGTTGAGGCGCACCGACTTGGTCCAGAACTGGAAGTGCTCGGTGAGCCGGTAGGTGGTGCCCACGTAGGGGAAATCCTTGGCGGTGCCCAGACGCTCCCGGTCGCCCTTGAACATGCGCACCGCCGGGCTGCTGACCACCTTGGGGTGCAGCGGGTTGGTGCCAATGGGGGATTCCATCGGTTCGTAGTGCTCGGGGAAGGGGCCGTCCACCAGCTTGTCCACCGCGAACAGGCGGCCCACGCCTTCGTTGTTCATGATGAAGGGGCTCATGCCGGAGCCGGGGGCTTCGTCGATCTTGAAGTCGGGCACGTCGGCGCCCACCCACTTTTCGCCGTTCCAGGCGATCAGCTTGCGCTTCGGATCCCAGGGCTTGCCCGCCGGGTCGCAGGAGGCGCGGTTGTACAGGATGCGCCGGTTGGCCGGCCAGGCCCAGGCCCAGCCCGGGGTGTTGCCGCAGCCTGCGTCGGTGTTGTCGCGGCGGGCCATCTGGTTGCCGGCCTGGGTCCAGCAGCCGGAGAAGATCCAGCAGGCGCACAGGGTGCTGCCGTCGTCCCGCAGGGTGGCAAAGCCAGGCAACTGCTCGCCCTTCTTGACCAGCACCTTGGTGGGGTCTTTCGGATCGGTCACATCGGCCAGGGCACGGCCATTGAGTTCCTTGGCCAGCTCCTCGGGGGTGGGGTTCTTCGGGTCCTTGTAGGGCCAGGAGAGGTTGAGGATGGGCTCGGGCACATTGCCGCCGTCCTTCTTGTACAGATCCCGCAGGGCCGTAAACAGCTCGGCGATGATTTCCTGGTCGGACTTGGCCTCACCGGGGGGCTCGGCGCCCTTCCAGTGCCACTGCAGCCAGCGGCTGGAGTTCACGATGGCCCCATCTTCTTCGGCAAAGCAGGTGGAGGGCAGGCGGAACACCTCGGTGGCGATCTTGGTCGGGTCGCTGGGGTTGGATTCGCCGTGGTTCTGCCAGAAGCTGGAGGTTTCGGTGGTGATGGGGTCGATGACCACCATGTACTTGAGCTTGCTGAAGGCTTCCCGCACCTTGTTGGCGTCCGGGAAGGAGGCCAGGGGGTTGAAGCCCTGCACGATCAGGCCATTCACCTTGCCTTGGTGCATCATCTCGGTCATCTGCAGGACGTCGTAGAGCTTGTCCCACTTGGGCAGCCAGTCATAGCCCCAGTTGTTGTCCTTGGTGGCCTTGTCGCCCCAGAACCACTTCATCAGGCTGACCATGAACTTGGGGGTGTTGGACCAGTAGTTGAGCTGATCCGGGCGCACCGCCTTCGGGGTGTTCTTGGCCAGGTACTCGTCGAAGCTCGGGTGGGCCTTTTCGTTGGGCAGGGTCAGGTAGCCGGGCAGGGCGGTGGACAGCAGGCCCAGATCCGACAGGCCCTGGATGTTGGAGTGACCGCGCAGCGCATTCACGCCGCCGCCGGGCATCCCGATGTTGCCCAGCAGCAGCTGGATCATGGCCATGGTGCGGATGTTCTGGGCGCCCACCGTGTGTTGGGTCCAGCCCAGGGCGTACAGGATGGTGCCCACCTTGTCCGCCTTGGCGGTTTCGCCCAGGTGTTCGCACACCTTGAGGAAGCCTTCCTTGGGGCTGCCGGTGATGTTGGTGACCATCTCGGGGGTGTAGCGGGCGAAGTGGGCCTTCATCAGGTTCCACACGCAGCGCGGGTGCTCCAGGCTGGGGTCGGACTTGGCCATGCCGCCCGCGTCCAGCTCATAGCTCCAGCTGCCGCGCTCGTACTTGCCCTTGTCGGCGTCGTAGCCGGAGAACAGGCCTTCCTCGAACTTGAAGCCTTCGCTCACGATCAGGCTGGCGTTGGTGTAGGCCTTGACGTAATCCCAGTGGATCTTGTCGTTGGCAATCAGCCAGTTGATGATCCCGCCCAGAAAGGCGATGTCCGAGCCGGCGCGGATGGGCACGTAGTGGTCGGCCACGGCGGCGGTGCGGTTGAAGCGCGGGTCCACCACGATCAGCTTGGCGCCGCGCTGCTTCTTGGCCTCAATGGCCCACTTGAAGCCCACCGGGTGCGCTTCGGCGGCATTGCCGCCCATCACCAGGATGAAGTCAGCGTTCTTGATGTCCACCCAGGAGTTGGTCATCCCGCCGCGCCCGTAGCTGGCGGCCAGGGCGGCCACGGTGGGGCCGTGGCAGATCCGGGCCTGGGCGTCGGTGGCCACAATGCCCAGGGCGCGCATGAACTTCTGGGTCAGGATGCCGGTTTCGTTGGAGGAGGCCGAAGCGGTCAGCATCCCGGTGGAAATCCAGCGGTTCACCGGCACGCCTGCTTCGTTCTTGGCAAGGATGTTGGCGTCCCGGTCGGCCTTCATGTGCTTGGCGATGCGCTCGACGGCCTCATGCCAGCTGATCCGCTTCCATTCGTTGCTGCCGGCTTCGCGCACTTCCGGGTACTTGAGGCGGCCGGGGCTGTGGATGAAGTCCAGCAGACCGGCGCCCTTGGGGCACAGGGAGCCCCGGCTGACCGGGTGATCCGGATCCCCTTCGATGTGGATGATTTCGGCCTTGGCGTTCTTGGCCCCATCCCCGAGGCTGTACATCAGCAGGCCGCAGCCCACCGAACAGTAGGTGCAGGTATTGCGGGTTTCGGTGGTGCGGGCGAGGCGGTACTGGCGTACCTCGGCCAGCGCGGCCGTGGGGGAAAAGCCCATGACCGCCAGGCTGGAGGCCCCCAGACCGGCGGAGGTGATCTTGAAGAATTGTCGCCGTGTGACTTGCATTGACCCCTCCTGGGAAACGTGGTGTCTTGGTGATCCGGCACGCGGCGATGGGGGCGCCTTTCAGGGAAAGGGCCCGGTGTGCGCATCTGCGCCAGATCGGGAGTGGAAGCCCCTTTGCAGAACCCGTGCCAGTAAAGGGGGCTTTATTAATCAATGCATTAGCCGGATTGATCCGAGTTTGATCGTAATCCGTGACAAATTGGGCAAGACAGAATGTCCCGCCCCTGGGTCATTCTGTCCGCGAGGCCGTGGCGTGTCGGGTGAAATGCGGCTTTCCCTGAGGGAGGTGGGCGCCGGGCTTGTTATGATTTCTGTCTGATCTGCCTTTTTTGCTGTTTTCGCCCCATGGACAATCCCCTTGCAGCCGGCCAGGAGCTGGCCCCCTGGTCCCAGTATTCGGTACTGGTGGTCGATGACGAACCCGGGATGCTCAGCTTCCTCAGCCGCACCCTGGCCGGGCGTTGCGGCAGCGTCGAAACGGCGGGCAGCGTTGAAGAAGCCGCCCCCCTGATGCGGCGCCGGCTCTACGATCTGGTGGTACTCGACATCTCCCTGCCGGGCCGCTCCGGCACGGAATGGCTGCACCAGCTACGGGATGAAGGCTATGCGGGAGACGTGGTGCTGATGACCGCCTACGCCGATCTGGATACCGCCATCGACGCCCTGCGGGCCGGCGCCTCCGATTTTCTGCTCAAGCCGTTTTCCCTGGCCCAGATGCTCAATGCCATCAAGCGCTGCTTCGAGCGCTCCCGCCTGCTGCGCGAAAACTACGTGTTGCGCCGGGAGTTGTCGGGCCGGGGCAAGGCGGTGGATGGGATCATCGGCCAGTCGGCGGCCATGCAGAAGGTGTGCGAGCAACTGCGCCGCCTGGCGCCCACCCCTTCTACGGTGCTGCTGCTGGGCGAATCCGGCACCGGCAAGGAAGTGGCAGCGCGGGCCCTGCACAGCATGAGTACCCGGGCGAGCGGCCCCTTTGTTCCGGTCAATTGCGCGGCGATCGCTGCAGATCTGATCGAATCCGAGCTATTTGGCCACGTGAAAGGTGCCTATACCGGCGCAGCCGCGAGCCGCGAGGGCCTGTTTTACTACGCCCGAGGCGGCACCCTGTTTCTGGACGAAATCGCCGAACTGCCGCTCCCGGCCCAGGCCAAGCTACTGCGCGCCCTGGAGGAACGGCGCATCCGCCAGGTGGGCTCAGAGCAGGAAATTCCGGTGGATGTGCGGGTGATTGCCGCCACCAACCGGGATCTCACTGCCGAGGTGGCCGCAGGCCGTTTTCGCCAGGATCTGTACTACCGGCTGCAGGTGATGGAGCTGTGCCTGCCCCCCTTGCGGGATCGGCCCGAAGACATCGCCCCCCTGGTGGCCCATTTTGTACACATGCTGGCGGGCCAGCTCGGGCTGCCGGCGATCTGCCCCGATGAGGGCGTGCTGTGCCGGCTCCAGGCCTACGACTGGCCGGGCAATGTGCGGGAGCTGCGCAATCTGGTGGAGCGTTCGCTGATTTTTGGTTATTTCGACCTCAAGCCCGAGCCCGCGCCGGTGGTGCCGGCGGCGATGGCTTGTATACAAGAAGAAAGCCTGGAGGCTGTGGAAAAGGGCCACATCCTGGCGGTGCTGGCAGGGGCTGGGGGCAACAAATCGGAGGCGGCGCGCCGGCTGGGAATCTCGCGCAAGACCCTGGATCGCAAGTGCCTGGCCTGGGGCATCTGAGCCATGTCTTCTTCATTCCGCCCCACGGGTCTGGGCTGGGTGCTTGCCCATTTGCCCGGGCGGCGCTCCATCCGGATGCGCCTGCTGGCCTTGGCCATCGTGCCCATGGGCATCGCTTTTCCGCTCCTGATGGGGGTGCTTACCAGCTGGGGTGATACCTATTTCGACCGCATCCTGATTTCCCGGGTGCGCAGCGATCTGGCGGTGGCCCATGGCTATTTTGAGCGGGTCACCGAAGCGAGCCGCTGGTCCATCGAATCCCTGGCCGCCTCGGAGCGCTTGTCCCAGGTGCTGCGCAGCCGGGAAGGGCGAGAGCAGGCTCTGCACCTGATCCTGACCGAAACCCGCGAAGAACACGGGCTGGATTTTCTGCTGCTGCTGGATCTGCAAGGCCGCGACCTGGCCGGCTCGGGGGTGGATCTGTCCCGCTGGCGCGTGGTGCAGGAGGCCCTGCGCGGCCACGGGGGCACGGCGATGGACGTGTTTTCCCCTGCGCTGCTTGCCAGCCTGGGGCCCCAACTCCCCGAGCAAGCTCAGGTGGCGGTGATCTCCGCCAGCGGCGGCCCCACCGGCAAGCAGGAGGGGCGCGGGCTGGTGGTGCATTCTGCCGCCCCGGTGCGGGATGCCCAGGGGCGGCTGATGGGCGTACTGGCCGGCGGCACCTTGCTGAACAACAATCTGGATTTCATCGACCGGCTCAACGAGGTGGTTTACCCCGGGGATTCCCTGCCCCTGGGGAGCCACGGCACCGCCACCCTGTTTCTCGATGATGTGCGGGTGGCCACCAATGTGCGGTTACTGGAAGGCTCACGGGCGCTGGGTACCCAGGTGTCCGACAGCGTGCGGGATACCGTGCTGCGCCAGGGCCGGATCTGGCTGGATCGGGCGTATGTGGTGCAGGATTGGTACGTGTCGGCCTACCGCCCCCTGGTGGATAGCCAGGGCCAGCGCATCGGCATGCTCTACGTGGGCTTTCTGGAGGCGCCCCTGGTGGAGGCCAAGCATGGGGTGATTCTGGGCGTGGGGCTGCTGTTTGGGGTGGCGGCGGCGGCGGCTACGCTGGTGGCGATCTTCTGGGCGCGCCAGCTCTCCCATCCCATCGAACGCATCCAGGCCACCCTCAATGCCCAGCAAGCCGGCGATGGCGCCGCCCGGGTGGGGCCGGTGGATACCGGGGATGAAGTGGGCGATCTGGCGGCCCACCTGGATCGGCTGCTGGATCAGCTCCACGCCCAGGCCTCGGCGCTCCAGCGCTGGGGTGAATCCCTGGATGAAAAAGTGGCCTCCCGCACGGCGGATCTGTCCCGGGCTTTGGCGGATCTGCGTTCGGCCCAGCACCAGCTGGTGATGCAGGAAAAGCTTGCCGCCGTAGGCCAGCTCACCGCCGGGGTCGCCCATGAGGTGAACAATCCGGTGGCGGTGATCCAGGGCAATCTGGAAGTGCTGCAGGAGGTGCTCGGGCCAGCAGCCTGCAAGCCGGTGGAGGGGGAAATCCGGCTTATTCGGGAGCAGGTTCAGCGCATCCGGGTGATCATCGCCAAGCTGCTCCAGTTTGCGCGCCCCACCGATTACGTGGGCTATCTGGAGCCCATCGACTGCCGCAGCCTGGTGCAGGACTGCCTGCTGCTGGTGGGCCATCTGCTGCGCCGGGGAAATGTGAGCGTGAGCCAGAACCTGCAATCGGGGCGGCTGGTGACCTGCAGCAAGACCGAGCTCCAGCAGGTGCTCATCAACCTGCTGGTGAACGCAATCCAGGCCATGCCCGAGGGGGGGAGTCTGGTGTTGGCGGTGGAGGATTGGGATGAGGCTGACATGCCCTTCGGGGTGCGTCTGTCGGTGGCCGATTCGGGCCCGGGGATCCCCGCTGATCGGGTCGACAAGTTGTTTCAACCGTTTTTTACTGCAGACAAGCCCAATGGTACGGGCCTGGGGCTGTGGGTCAGCCAGAGTTTGGTGGAACGTTACGGTGGGCGCATCACCGCAGAAAACCGCCCGGAAGGGGGCTGCCGGTTCTCGGTATGGCTGCGTCAGGAGCCTTTGGCAGGCCCGTGAGCCGTATTTATGGAAAGTGGTGGCGAGACCGGTATTTTCTCGGGAGAAGGCTGTCAGAAAATTTTACACCTCAAATTTTCGCCGCTGGTAAAAGGTGTAAAAGTTCATACGAAACACAGGGTTGTCTGTTTGGGTGTGGCTCTTGCTTATAGAATGTACCAAGTATCGTCCCGCCGCATGTCATAGGTGGCCGATGCTGGGAAATCGTCTCTCCTCGACTACACGAAAGGGTCAAGACATGATCAACAAGCAGCTCGCGCTCGCCGTGGGTTCCGTGCTGGCACTGGTGGGCTCCTCTGCCGCCCAGGCCGGTGTGGTGGAATACGCCAACAACTTCAGCGCCAACTACGCCTTCAGCAACTTCACCGATGGTGATGGCTCCTTCAACCTGACCTTCAGCAACATCAGCGGCAACCTGGAAATCAACGTTCCCCAGGCTGGCAACTGGGGCCTGCAGCGCAAGGGTGAGTTTGATGTCGATTACAACGGCACCGGCACCGCCTCCGCCTTCCAGGCTGCTTCCGTGTGTAACGCCGTTGGCAAGAGCGGTTGGGACTACTGCTCCAAGACCACCAACTGGGTGGGCCTGGGCCAGCTGAACAACGCCTCTTACACCGACATCTCCGGTTCCAAGTTCGTTTACAACTGGAACACCGATACCTTCACTTCCGATGGTGCCGCCTACACGAGCGGTAGCTTCTCCGGCTCCTCCAACGGCGTGATGCTGCTGCTGGGCATGTTCCTGGGCCCCGTGGGTTCCTACATCGCCAGCAACATTGGTAGCGGCACCCTGTTCGTGAGCCAAGTGCTGGACGGCGCTTCCAACACCTGGACCCTGACCTTCACCGAGTCTTCTGGTGTTGGCCTGGAAAACCTGCTGAAGTCCCTGGATGCTGGCACCGCTGCTGGCCTGCCCACCACCGCTCAGAACGCTCTGATCGACGGTGTGGTGTACGCCAACGGCGCCGTGCACATCCCGGAACCCGCCACCCTGGCCCTGCTGGGCATGGGTCTGGCTGGTCTGGCTGCCCGTCGTCGCAAGTCTGCCTGAGCTTCACGCTCGCGCTGACGCACACAGGTGCAGTCAAAAACGGCGACCTTCGGGTCGCCGTTTTTTTTCTTTATGGGTGTCGGCTTTAACGCTGGGGCTCAGTTGCGGGCGCTGAACAGCGCACCACAGCCGTGCAGCTGAATGTGCACTTCACGGAAGCGTTGTTGGAGATTCTTGCGCAGGCTTTCCAGGCTGTCGGCGGTATTGCAGAAAATGCCCTTGCGGTTATACGTGGCCATCAGATGCCGGGCGCCCCAGTTGTGGGCAACGCCGGCCCCCAGCAGGGTTGAGCCGAACAGCACGCCTTTCGGGTGCAACAGGGGGCGCAGGTGATCCAGCACCACGCTCTTTTCGTCCATGCTGCCCGGCAGGCAATGGAGCACATAGCCCAGGTTGATGGAGTCAAAGGCCGGGCCGGTGTAGGCAATCGGCTCAAACAGGTTGGCTTGCAAGGTGCTGGGCTGGAAACGCGCCAGACGCTGGGATGCATAGGCCAGGGTTTGTGGATTCAGATCAAGCAGCGCCAGATGTTCGCCGGACACATTGGCTTTGTCCGGGATGAAGCCCGTACCGGCCCCTACTTCCAGGTGGCGCGGCCCCCGGTGGCGGGTGTAGTGGGCGATCAGAGCCGGGGTGGGGCATTTCCAAAGCATGGGATTCGAGAAACCCATCACCAGCAAGTCGTAGATGCGCAGGGTGCGGGGGGTGTAAACCGCCTGACCAGCCTCGATGCTGGCTGCGTTGATGGTGTTGGGATGGCTCATGCTGAATGGGTTGGGTGAGTGGGTTTGAATGTAGCCCGATTGTACCCTCGTGACCTGAGACCCCATGTGAAAAGGGCACCTGCAGCTGCCTGCAGATGCCCTTGGCGTCGTGCGTGTATGCGCTTGGCGCTTACTGGTTCTTGAACTCCGGCTTGCGCTTCTCGACGAAGGCGGCCATGCCTTCCTTCTGATCATCCAGCGCGAAGGCCGAGTGGAACACCCGACGCTCGAACAGCAGGCCTTCGGCCAGGCTGGATTCGAAGGAGCGATTCACCGACTCCTTGATCATCATCACCACCGGCAGGGAATAGCCGGCGATGGTGGTGGCAGCCTTGAGGGCTTCGTCCAGCAGTTGCTCGGCGGGGATCACCCGGGCCACCAGGCCGGCGCTTTCGGCTTCGGTAGCGTCCATCATGCGGGCGGTCAGGCACAGGTCCATGGCCTTGGCCTTGCCCACGGCGCGGGGCAGACGCTGGGTGCCGCCGGCGCCGGGCAGGATGCCCAGCTTCACTTCGGGCTGGCCGAACTTGGCGGTGTCGGCCGCGAAGATCATGTCACAGCTCATGGCCAGCTCGCAGCCACCGCCCAGGGCAAAGCCAGCCACGGCGGCGATGATGGGCTTGCGGCAGGTCTTGACTCGTTCCCAGTTGCGGGTGATGTAGTCGCCCTTGTAGGCGTCCATATAGCTGAACTGGGCCATCATGGTGATGTCGGCGCCGGCGGCAAACGCCTTTTCCGAGCCGGTGATCACGATGCAGCCGATGTTCTCGTCGGCCTCGAAGGCGTTGAGGGCCACGCCCACTTCATCCACCAGGGCGTCGTTCAGGGCGTTCAGGGCCTTGGGACGGTGGAGGGTGATGAGGCCAACTTTGCCCCGGGTTTCGACGATGATGTTTTCAAATGCCATGTTGTTCTCCTGATTGCTGTACTTTGCTGTATCGCTTTGTTTTTTCAGAGTGCACCGGCTTCTTCGAGTCGGGCCACGGCCTCGGGGGTGAAGCCCCAGTCGGCCAGCACGTCCTTGCCCTGGGCGCCGGGGGTGGGGGCGCGGGGCGGCGTGGGTGGAGTACGGCTGAAGCGCGGGGCCGGTGCCGCCTGCCACGTGCCGTTCACCTGGATGAAGGTGCCACGGGCCCGATTGTGCGGGTGTTCGGGCGCTTCGTCCATGCTCAAGACAGGGGCCACGCAGGCGTCCGTCCCTTCCAGCAGGGCGCACCAGGCATCCCGGGGGCGGGTCAGCAGGTGGGCGGCGAGGCGCGCCTTGAGCTGCGGCCAGCGGCTGCGGTCCCCCTGGGCGTGGGCATCATGGAAGTCCGGGTCGGTGATTCCGGCCTTTTCGAGGAAGAGGGCGTAGAACGGGGGTTCGATGGGGCCCACCGCCAGGTGGCGCCCGTCCGCACAGCAATAGGTATCGTAAAACGGGGCACCCCCGTCCAGCAGGTTACTGGCCCGTTCATCTGACCAGCGGCCCATGGCCTTGAGGGTGTGCATCATGCTCATCAGCAGGGCGGCGCCGTCCGTCATGGCTGCATCCACCACTTGGCCCTGGCCGTTCTGGCGTGCCGAGGTGAGGGCCGCCAGCACGCCCACCACCAGCAGCATCGCACCGCCGCCCCCGTCAGCCACCAGGTTGAGGGGCACCACTGGTTTGTCCGGGCCGCCGATGGCGGCCAGGGCGCCGGAAATGGCCAGATAATTGATGTCATGGCCGGCGGCCTGGGCGAGGGGGCCGGTCTGGCCCCAGCCGGTCATCCGGCCATACACCAGACGCGGGTTGGCGGCGAGCATGGGCTCGGGCCCCAGCCCCAGGCGCTCCATCACCCCGGGGCGATAGCCTTCGATCAGAATGTCGGCACCGGCCACCAGCTGGCGGGCAGCGGCCAGCCCTTCGGGTTTTTTGAGATCCAGCGTCACCACCCGCCGGCTGCGGTTGAGAATGTCGAGGGCCGGATCGAAAATCTCGAAGCCCGGCCTGGTGCCTGGGGGCGGGCGGCGTTCGATGCGCACCACCTCGGCCCCCAGATCGGCCAGGATCATGGCGCCCATGGGGGCGGGCCCCAGGGCGGCGAATTCGACCACTTTCACGCCGTGCAGGGGGCCCATGGGTGCGCTCCTTACTCGGCGGCGATGGCGCGCCCGATCACCAGGCGCTGGATGTCATTGGCGCCTTCGTAGATCTGGCAGATGCGCACGTCCCGGTAGATGCGCTCCACCGGAAAATCGCTGGTGTAGCCCACCCCGCCGTGGATCTGGATCGCGTCGGAAGCGATTTTTTCGGCGGCTTCCGAGGCGAACATCTTGGCCATCGAGGCTTCCTTCAGGCAGGGCTTGCCGGCGTCCT
>JAJTBM010000379.1 GCA_021286885.1 Rhodocyclales bacterium | reverse complement strand
ACAGCTCGATCATCACATCGCGCCACAGCTGGGTGCATTCGAGCACGTTCATCTTGTCGACGGAGCACAGCTTCTTGCCACGCTTGCGGGCGGCTTCGAAGGCCACACGGCCGATGCGGCGGATTTCGGATTCGGAGTACACCATGGTGTTGAAACCGACGCGTTCGCCGTTTTCTTCACGCACCCCCCGGGGCTGGCCGAAGTAAATATCGCCGGTCAGCTCGCGCACGATCAGGATGTCGAGGCCCGCCACCACTTCGGGCTTGAGGGTGGAAGCGTTGGCCAGCTCGGGATACAGAATCGCCGGACGCAGATTGCCGAACAGGTTCAGCTCCTTGCGGATGGCCAGCAGGCCACGCTCGGGGCGTTGCTCGCGGGGCAGATTGTCCCACTTGGGGCCACCCACGGCGCCCAGCAGCACGGCGTCGGCTTCCAGGGCCAGCTTGCGGGTCGCTTCAGGGAAGGGGGTGCCGGTGGCATCCACTGCACAGCCGCCAATCAGGGCTTCTTCAGCCTCGAAGGCGAAATCGTCACCACGCAGGGCTTCCAGAACCCGCATGGCTTCAGCAGTGATCTCGGGACCGATGCCATCACCGGGCAGAACACAAATCTTCATGGTGTTTTTTCTATCTTTTGTAGGTTGGCAAGGCAGCCGGCCCGAAGACCGGCTCCGCAATCAACGATCCGCTATGCGCGCAGAACGCTCAGGCGAACAGCCAGGGCTGCTCGATGCGACGACGGGCTTCGAAGTCGCGGATCTTGTCGGCGTGGCGCAGGGTCAAGCCGATGTCGTCCCAGCCATTGAGCAGGCACTCACGCCGGAACGGGTCCACGCTGAAGGGGATCACGTGGCCGTCCGGGCGGGTCACGATCTGGTTTTCCAGATCCACCACCAGCCGGTAGCCCGGGGTGAGGTGGCACAGGGCGAACAGGGCATCCACTTCAGCGGCGGGCAGCTTGATGGGCAGCAGGCCGTTCTTGAAGCAGTTGTTGAAGAAGATGTCGGCAAAGGTGGTGCCGATCAGCACCCGGAAACCGAAATCTTCCAGCGCCCACGGGGCGTGCTCGCGGGAGCTGCCGCAGCCGAAGTTGTCGCGGGTGAGCAGCACCTGGGCTCCCTGATAGCGCGCCTGGTTGAGCACGAAATCGGGATTGCGCGGGCGGTTGGTGGAGTCCTGGCCGGGCTGGCCGATGTCCAGGTAACGCCATTCGTCGAACAGGTTGGGGCCGAAGCCGCTACGCTTGATGGACTTCAGGAACTGCTTGGGGATGATCGCGTCGGTGTCCACATTGGCCCGATCCATCGGAGCCACAAGACCGTCGAGTTTGATGAAGGGTTTCATTTCGCTGCCTTCTGGATGGCTTCGCCACCCCTTTCAAGATCCCTGCCAATGCCGTGAATGGTGTTGCAGCCCAGAACCAGGGCCGCCATGCCACAGCAGGTCAGCAGGGTGATGAACTTACGCATGGAGGCTCTCCGGGTTTCAGCCCAGCTCGCGCACGTCGGCAAACCGGCCAGCAATGGCGGCGGCGGCGGCCATGGCGGGGCTCACCAGGTGGGTACGCCCACCGGCGCCCTGACGGCCTTCGAAGTTGCGGTTGGAGGTGGAGGCACAACGCTCACCCGGCTCCAGCCGGTCGGCGTTCATGGCCAGGCACATGGAGCAGCCCGGTTCGCGCCACTCAAAACCCGCCGCGATGAAGATCTTGTCCAGACCTTCGGCCTCGGCCTGGGCCTTGACCAGACCGGAACCCGGTACCACCAAGGCCTGCTTGACGCTGGCGGCTTTCTGGCGACCCCGGGCGACCGCTGCCGCAGCACGCAGGTCTTCGATGCGGGAGTTGGTGCAGGAACCGATGAACACCTTGTCCACCGGCACGCTGGCGATGGGGGTGCGGGGGGTGAGACCCATGTACTGGAGCGCCCGGGCCATGCCCTCACGCTTGACCGGATCCTTTTCGAGATCGGGATCGGGCACGGTGCCGTCAATGGCCACCACCATTTCGGGGGAGGTGCCCCAGGTGACTTGCGGCTTGATCTCGGCAGCGTTCAGTTCCACCACGGCATCGAACACGGCGCCGGCGTCGGAGTGCAGGGTGCGCCAGTATTCAACGGCGCGATCCCAGGTTTCGCCCCGGGGCGCAAACGGACGGCCCTTGAAGTATTCGACGGTCTTGTCATCCACCGCCACCAGACCGGCACGGGCGCCGGCTTCAATGGCCATGTTGCAAACGGTCATCCGACCTTCCATGGAGAGGGAACGGATTGCGCTGCCGCCAAACTCGATGGCGTAGCCGGTGCCGCCAGCAGTACCGATGCGGCCGATGATGGCGAGCACCACGTCCTTGGCGGTCACGCCCGCGCCCAGGGGGCCTTCGACGCGGACCAGCATGGTCTTGGACTTTTTCTGGAGCAGGCACTGGGTGGCCATCACGTGCTCGACCTCGGAGGTGCCGATGCCGTGGGCCAGACAGGCGAAGGCGCCGTGGGTGGAGGTGTGGGAGTCACCACAGACGACGGTCATCCCCGGCAGGGTCGCGCCGTTTTCCGGCCCGATCACGTGCACGATGCCCTGACGCTGATCCTTGAACGGGAAATACGCGAGAGCACCGACTTCACGGATGTTGCTATCCAGGGTTTCCACCTGCTGGCGGGAAACCGGATCCTGGATGCCCATGTCCCAGTGATCGGTCGGGGTGTTGTGGTCAGCGGTGGCCACGATGGAATCAACACGCCAGGGTTTGCGCCCGGCCAGCTTGAGACCTTCAAAGGCCTGGGGGCTGGTCACTTCATGAACCAGATGACGGTCGATGTAGATCAGGGCGGTGCCATCATCCTCGACGTGCACCACGTGACTCGACCAGAGTTTTTCGTAAAGCGTTTGCGCTTGCATGGGCGAAAGAAACGGCGGAAAAGTATTGATTATTTCACAGGCCTAGCGTGCTGAGTAGCAGCCTGCTCATACAGAGGCAGCACACGGGCCGCGTAAACCCGCAAATCCTCGATGCGGGACTGGCTGGAAGGGTGGGTGGACATCCATTCGGGCCCCTGCCCGCCCCCGGCCCGGGCCATTTTCTGCCACAACCCGATGGCGGCCCGGGGGTCGTAGCCCGCCCGGGCGGCCAACTCCACGCCCATTCGGTCGGCCTCGGTCTCGTGGGCCCGGCTGTGGGGCAAGCCGATACCCAACTGAGCCAGCTTGCCCAGGCCCGAAGAATCCACCCCCAGCACGGCACCCAATACATTCACCCCGAGATTGGTCACCATCT
>JAJTBM010000378.1 GCA_021286885.1 Rhodocyclales bacterium | reverse complement strand
TCTTGTAGGCTTTGTTCCAGTCGTTACCGAGTTCGTGCATGGCGTAGAGCACTCGGCGATGCACGGGCTTAAGACCATCGCGCACGTCGGGCAGCGCCCGGCCGACGATCACGCTCATCGCGTAATCCAGGTAGGCGTGGCGCATCTCGTCTTCGAGGCTAATGGGGAGTGTTTCTTTGGCAAACGGGATCATGGCACCAGCGAAGATCGACCAGGAGACCGGCATCCGGCCCCCCAAATCGTCGTAAAGACGAAAAGGGGCAAGTTTAACACGCCGCCCCCCTGCTCCGCTCCTGGTCTGCACATCCGGCCCCACACGCTGTTCGGCCTTCGATTGTGACCATGCGCCTTCGTATGCTCTAATCCCTGCGCCGGAGCCGCAGAGCCCCGCCGTTCAAATCTGGCCCCATCCGGATTCCAGACCCATCAAGCCTTTTGAGGAGGGAAACCCATGCAAGCAAGTCCGTTCCGCCTGACCGCCGCTGCCCTGCTGACCACCCTGGTCGCCGGCACCGCCTTCGCCCAGTCCAAAGACATCGTGGTCGATCCCAAGGGGGATGTGCCCTACGCCATCGACAGCCGCAACGTGGTGGTCAAGAGTGGCGCCGACCTGTGCTGGCGCACCGGCTCCTGGACCCCGGCCGCTGCTGCCGCCGCGAAGGCTGGCGAAACTGCCGTCGGCTGCCAGTGCGACCCGGACGTGGTGGACAAGGGCGCCTGCGCGCCTGCCGTGATCAAGGAAGCCGCCCCGGCTGCCCCCGCCGCACCCGTGGCGGCCCCTGCCGCCGTGGCTGCAGCCCCCAAGAAGTGCGACTTCACCGCCGTGCTTCAGGCGGATTCGACCTTTGGCTTTAACCAGGCCACCCTCACCAAGGCCGCCAAGGAAGCCCTCGACAAGAACGTGATTGCCAAGCTGGGCGGCTGCGCCACCCTCAGCAGCCTGATCGTCACCGGCCACACCGACCGCCTCGGCAGCCAGGCCTACAACCAGAAACTCTCGGAAAAGCGCGCCGATGCCGTGCTCGCCTATCTGCAAGCCAAGGGCGTGAAGGCCGAGAACGTGGACACCATGGGCGCCGGCAAGACCCAGCCCCTCCAGAGCTGCGACGACAAGCTCGGCCACAAGAAGCTGGTCGCCTGCCTCGCCCCCAACCGGCGCGTGACCGTGGACGTGAAGGGCCCCGCCAAGTAAGCTCAGGCTTACCGGATCACCCCGCAAACCCCGCTCCGGCGGGGTTTTTCGTTGACCACCCCATCGCCAGCCACCCCCGAGGCCCGCCGCCCATGAGCACGCCCCCCATCCTTGTGGATCAGATCATCGAAGCCCGCTGGATCATTCCGGTGGAACCCGACGACACCACCCTGGAACATCACAGCCTGGTGATCCAGGGCGAACGCATCCTGGATCTGCTCCCCACCGAACAGGCCCGCCAGCGCTACACCGCCCGGGAAACCACGGTGCTGGGCGAACACATCCTGATGCCCGGCCTGGTCAATCTGCACTGCCACGCCGCCATGACCCTGCTGCGCGGGCTGGCCGACGACCTGCCCCTGATGCGCTGGCTCCAGGAAGCCATCTGGCCCACCGAAGCACGTCATGTGGGCCATGCCTTTGTGCACGACGGCAGCCTGCTCGCCGCCGCCGAAATGCTGAAGGGCGGCATCACCACCTGCAACGACATGTATTTCTACCCGGATGCCACCGCCCAGGCCTTCGCCCGGGTGGGGCTGCGGAGCGTGCTGGGGATCTGGATCTGCCCATCCACGTCCATCTGCACGAAACCGCCCAGGAAGTGGCCGACAGCCTGCGGGACCACGGCCAGCGGCCCATCGCCCGGCTGGAAGCCTTAGGCCTGCTCTCACCCCGCCTGATCGCCGTCCATGCGGTGCACTTGGACGAAACCGACCGTAGCACCCTGGCCGCACGGGGCTGCAGCGTGGCCCACTGCCCCACGTCCAATATGAAACTCGCCAGCGGCGCCGCTCCGGTAGCCGATCTGGTCGCCCGGGGCATCCCGGTGGGGCTGGGCAGCGACGGCGCCGCCAGCAACAACCGGCTCGATCTGCTGCGTGAAATGCAACAAGCCAGCCTGCTCGCCAAGCTCACCACCGGCGACGCCGCCGCCCTCCCCGCCCACCAGATCCTGCGCATGGCCACCCTGGAGGGTGCGCGGGCCCTGGGCATGGACGCGGACATCGGCTCCCTTGTACCTGGCAAGCTGGCCGACCTGTGCGCCGTAAAGCTGGACGCTCCCGAAACCCAGCCCTGCTACCACCCGATATCCCACTTGGTTCATGTGCTCGGACGCGAAGCGGTCAGCGACGTCTGGGTCTCCGGGAAACGCTGTCTCACCCAGGGGAAACTGTTGCAAATAACCAACACCGAACTATTGAGCGTCGCGCAGCTATGGCAAAATAAGATTCACCTGTGAATTGGATATGCTGCCCGCGTCTCCATCCCCTCGCCGGGAAAGCGTGGCGCCGCATGATCTTTCCGGTTCAACCCTTTGCCTTGCGACGAGGAAAACGATGATCAAACAAGCCAAACAACAACTGCTGATGGCCGCCGCTCTGGCTGCTCTCGGTCTGTCTGCCTCCGCCAGCTTCGCCAAAGATGTCGTCGTTGACGCTAACGGCGAAGTCCCCTACGTGATCGACGGCCGCAACGTGGTTGCCCGTAGCGGTGCCGACCTGTGCTGGCGCACTGGCTACTGGACCCCGGCCGCTGCCGCCTCCGTGAAGGCTGGCGAGTTCCCCGTGGGCTGCGAATGTGACGCCGACGTGGTTGCCAAGGACAAGTGCGTTGCCACCCCGGTTGCCAAGACCCCACCCCCGTCTCCGAAAAGGTGAAGCTGGCTGCTGACGCCCTGTTCGAATTCGACAAGGCCGTGCTGCTGCCCGAAGGCAAGACCAAGCTGAGCGACCTGGCCGCCAAGTCCAAGGGTCTGAAGCTGGAAGTGATCCTGGCCGTGGGCCACACCGACCGCATCGGCAACCCCGCCTACAACCAGAAGCTGTCCGAAAAGCGCGCTGCCGCTGTGAAGGCCTACCTGGTTTCCGCTGGCGTCGAAGCCAACCGCGTCTACACCGAAGGCAAGGGCAAGACCCAGCCCGTGACCGGCGACAAGTGC
The DNA here is from genome assembly GCA_021286885.1 of Rhodocyclales bacterium. Taxonomy (GTDB): domain Bacteria; phylum Pseudomonadota; class Gammaproteobacteria; order Burkholderiales; family Rhodocyclaceae; genus Zoogloea. Next base: position 141 of record JAJTBM010000378.1, on the reverse strand, counting down.
AACAAGCTGGGCGCCGAAAACGGCTCCAACAAGAAGCTGGTTGCTTGCCTGCAGCCGGATCGTCGCGTGGAAATCGAAGTGATCGGCTCCAAGTAATCACTTCGTTCTGCCGCACCAAAAAGCCCTGCCCTGCAGGGCTTT
>JAJTBM010000377.1 GCA_021286885.1 Rhodocyclales bacterium | reverse complement strand
TGTGCCAGGCGACCAGGCTGCCGGTCAGCGGCGCCAGCACATCGCCCGGCGCCAGCAAGCCGCGCCCTCCCTGGCGGAGGCCCTATGAACATGCCCACCACGACCGCTGCCATTGGGGCGGCCACCACCGCCGACCTGCATGCCTTCCAGCATGCCTTTGGCGCCTATCTGCGGGGCCAGGCCCCCTGCCCGGCGGGCCTGCCTCCAGCTCGCGGGCAGATCTACCAAGACCTGGTGCGCACCAACATCCAGGGCTTTGTGGATGCCTGCCTGCCAGTGTGCCGCAGCCTGCTGGGCGCAACGACCTGGGACGCGCTGATCTGGGATTTCATCGCCACCCACCCCCTCGCCAGCCCCTGGTTTCGGGACATCCCCGCCCAGTTCGTAGCTTATCTGGACAGCCCCGGCCTGCTGGAACGCCAGGCCCTGCCGCCCTGGCTGGCCGCCCTGGCCCACTACGAGTGGATGGAGCTGGAGGTTGATACCCGGGACACCCGCGCCACTGAAAACCCCCGGCACGCCCTCAATCCCAGCCTAGCGCTGGTCTGCTACCCCTGGCCGGTGCACCGGATCGGCCCCGACTGGGCCCCGCCCCCGGGCGCCCCGGAGCAACTCACCTGCCTCGCCCTGTACCGGGATGCGCAGGATGAGGTGCGCTTCACCGAACTGAGCCCCTGGACTTTCCGGCTCCTGGGCCTGATGGCCGAAGACGGCCAGACCGCCGACCGGGCCCTCACCCAACTCGCCCTGGAAATCCACCACCCGGCCCCCGCCGAACTCATCCGCCAGGGCCACACCCAACTGCGCGAGCTGCAACAGCTCGGCCTGCTGCACGGAGAACCCGCATGAACGCCCTGCTTCGCCTGCCCCTGCGCCTCATCGCGCCCCTGGATGCCCTCGGCCTGTGGCTGGGCCTGCTCAGCCTGCGGGTGCTGCTCGCCTGGGACTTTTACGAATCGGGCCTGGAAAAGCTGCATGGCAGCAACTGGTTTGCCGACATCCAGGATCGCTTTCCCTTCCCCTTCAACCAGGTGCCGCCCCATATCAGCTGGGAAATGGCCACCTGGTTTGAGCTGGCCGGCGGGATTGCGCTGCTGCTGGGCCTGGGCACCCGCTTTTTCGCCAGCAGCCTCATCATCCTGACCGTGGTGGCGATTGCCAGCGTACACTGGCCCGACAGCTGGAACAGCTGGGCCGAGCTCATGCAGGGCTATGGCTTTACCGATCATGGACAGGGTAACTTCAAGCTCCCGGTGCTGTTCATCGGCATGCTGCTCCCCCTGGTGTTGATGGGGCCGGGGCGGCTCTCGGTGGATGCCTGGCTGCGCACCCGGCTTACCACCTTCAACCACGCCAAGGACGCCTGAACCGTGCCTGAATCCCCCCTGCACGACGCCGCTTTCATGGGCAGCATGCGCACCGACATGCTGCGCTTTGCCCAGATCCAGTTGCGAGACGCCACCCTGGCCGAAGACGCCGTGCAGGAGGCCTTTGCCGCCGCCCTGGATGGCGCCCGGGATTTTGCGGGTCGTTCGGCCCTCAAGACCTGGATTTTCGGCATCCTGCGCCACAAGATCATCGACCTGATCCGCCACCAGAGCCGCCACACCAACATCTCCGCCTACTGCGACGAAGACACCGCCCTCGACGAAGCCTTTGAGGCCCTGTTCAAAGAGAACGAACACTGGGCACCCCACACCCGCCCCCGCGCCTGGGGTGACCCGGAAGCCAGCCTGCAACAGCGCCAGTTCTGGGACGTGTTTGAAGTCTGCCTCCACCACCTGCCCGAAAACACCGCCCGGGTGTTCATGATGCGGGAGTTTCTGGAGTTCGGCACCGACGAGGTGTGCACCACCCTCAACATCAGCGCCAGCAACTGCCACGTGATCCTCCACCGGGCCCGCAACGGCCTGCGCCGCTGCCTGGAGACCGGCTGGTTCGCCGCCCCCGCCAAAGGAGCCCCCCAATGAACTGCAAGCAATCCACCCGCCTGCTCTCCGAAGCCCTGGATCGCCCCTTGAAAGGCAGCGAAACCCTGCGCCTGCGGCTCCACCTCATCACCTGCCGGGGCTGCCGCAATTACAAGGCTCAGATGGGATTTTTACGGGAGGCATGCAGCGCCTTGCGGGAAAAGACGGAAAAAACGGAAAAGATGGAAGACACCTGAACTCGCCACCATGAACGACTCCGTATTGCACTTCGAATCCCATCGCCGCCGTTTACTCGCCCTGGCGTATCGCATGCTGGGGTCTCGCGCCGACGCGGAGGACACGGTTCAGGACGCTTGGCTACGCTGGAGCGACGTCGACTGCGACGAGGTGGACAATCCAACCGCCTTCCTGTCGCGCACGGTGACCAGGCTTTGCCTGGATCGCCTGAAGTCAGCCCAGACCAAGCGCGAGGTGTATGTCGGCACCTGGCTACCGGAGCCTCTGGTCGATGACGACGCGCTGTTTCAGCCGGACCCCCTGACGATGCACGAACTGGCTTGCGACCTGTCCTTCGCCTTTCTGCTGACGCTGGAGCGGCTGTCGCCCCTGGAACGGGCGGCTTTCCTCCTGCATGATGTGTTCGACATGGGGTACAGCGAAATTGCGGAGGCACTGGAGCGAAGCGAAGCCGCATGCCGGCAACTGGCCGCACGGGCCCGAAGGAACGTAAAACGCCCCCATGCCGCACCCCCCGTACCACGAGAGTCAGGCGAGCGTCTGGCCGCAGCCTTCGTCAAGGCGGCTCGTGACGGCGACGTGGCCGCCCTGGCGAAAGTGCTAGCCGACGACGCCGTTTTCCTCTCCGACGGCGGGGGCCGCGTGGCTGCCGTTCCCTACCCGATTAGCGGCCGCGACGCAGTGGCCAAGGTCATCATCGGTTTCGCAACCAAGCCTGTACCCGAAGCGCTTCATGTGCGCCCGGCCCGCATCAACGGGCTGGCGGGCCTGGTGGTTTCGGCCAACGGCCACCTGATTCAAACCCTGGCTTTCGAGACTGACGGAGACGGCCTGATCAAGACTGTCTATGTCACGCGCAATCCGGACAAACTCCAACGGGTTACCCCCTGAAAGGCAGGTGCCGGCTGCCTTTTCACCGGCACATGTCACGCTTCAGTGCTCTGATTCGTCTTGCTCCTAAGCCGCCCTTTCCGGCGGATCTTGAGACAAGAGAGACAGCTGATGCCAACCACTTCATACGCCCCGTGCCGAATCGTCATTCTTGGCGGCGGATACGCCGGCCTCACCGTCGCACAACGCCTCAGTGCGCAAAGAGGGATCGCGTCCCTCACGCTG
>JAJTBM010000376.1 GCA_021286885.1 Rhodocyclales bacterium | reverse complement strand
AAGAAGTGCGTGAGCTGATGGCCCAGCTGGGTATCCGCAAGTTCGACGAACTGGTCGGCCGCGTGGATCTGCTGGACATGAAGGCCGGCATCGCCCACTGGAAGGCCAGCGGTCTGGACTACAGCCGCATCTTCCACCAGCCGAATGTGCCCGCCGACGTGCCCCGTCTGCACGTGGAAACCCAAGACCACAACCTGGGCAAGGCCCTGGACAACCAGCTCATCGAGCTGGCCAAGCCGGCCCTGGAAAACGGTACCAAGGTCAACATCGAGCTGCCCGTGCGCAACATCAACCGTACCGTCGGCACCATGCTGGCTGGCCGCTTTGCTGCCAAGTACGGTCACGCCGGCCTGCCCGACGACACCGTTCATATCAAGCTCAACGGCACTGCCGGCCAGAGCTTTGGCGCCTTCCTGTCCCGTGGCCTGACCCTCGAACTCGTGGGTGAAGGTAACGACTACGTGGGCAAGGGCCTGTCCGGTGGCCGCATCGTGGTGCGCCCGGCAGACGCCTTCCGGGGCGAGACCAGCAGCAACATCATCATCGGCAACACCGTGCTCTACGGTGCCACCGAAGGTGAAGCCTACTTTGCGGGTGTGGGCGGCGAACGCTTCGGCGTGCGTAACTCCGGCGCCACCACCGTGGTGGAAGGCGTGGGCGACCACGGCTGCGAATACATGACCGGCGGCACCGTGGTGGTGCTGGGCATGACCGGCCGCAACTTCGCGGCGGGCATGTCCGGTGGCGTTGCCTACGTGTTCGACGAAGACGGCACTTTCGAATCCCGCTGCAACATGGCCCAGGTGGCCCTGGAGCCGGTCGAGGAAGAACTGGACGCACGCAAGGATTCCGATCTGGGCGACGAGCTGGAGTCCCATGGCCGTGTGGATATTTCCCACCTGGACATGGCCGACGAAAGCCTGCTCAAGATGCTGGTCCAGCGTCACGCAGCCTTCACCGGCAGCCCCCGTGCCAAGGCCATCCTGGCCGACTGGGCCAACTACCGGGCCAAGTTCGTCAAGGTGATGCCGAACGAATACCGTCGCGCCCTGGCCGAAATGGCCGCGCAGAAACAGCAAGAAATGGAGGCCGCTTAACATGGGCAAGCCGACTGGGTTTATGGAGTTCCAGCGTCTGTCTGAAGGCGCTGAACCCGCACAAGACCGTATCAAGCACTACAAGGAGTTCACGCTCCACCTGAGCGATGCCGAGGCCGGCCAGCAGGCCGCCCGCTGCATGGATTGCGGCGTGCCCTTCTGCAACAACGGTTGCCCGGTGAACAACATCATTCCCGACTGGAATGATCTGGTGTATCGCGGCAACTGGGCTGAAGCCAGCGCCGTGCTGCACTCCACCAACAACTTCCCGGACTTCACCGGCCGCATCTGCCCGGCCCCTTGCGAAGCCGCCTGCACGCTGAACATCGACGGCGACGCCGTGGGTATCAAGTCCATCGAGCACGCGATCATCGACAAGGCCTGGGAACTGGGTCTGGTCAAGCCCCAGCCCGCCGCCGTCAAGACCGGCAAGAAGGTGGCCGTGGTCGGTTCCGGCCCTGCCGGCCTGGCCGCTGCCCAGCAGCTCGCCCGTGCCGGTCACGCCGTGACCGTGTTCGAAAAGAGCAGCCGCATCGGTGGTCTGCTGCGTTACGGCATCCCCGACTTCAAGCTCGACAAGACCACCATCGACCGTCGCGTCGCCCAGCTCGAAGCCGAAGGCGTGGTGTTCCGCACCAAGGTGTGCGTGGGCGCCAAGCCCGAAACCGTGGGCATCAACGATGACGCCCTGGAAGTCGTGACCGCCGACCAGCTCAAGGCCGAGTTCGACGCCGTGGTGCTGGCTGCCGGTTCCGAAGTCCCCCGCGACCTGTCTGTTCCGGGCCGCCAGCTCGAAGGCGTGCATTACGCCCTCGAATTCCTAGTGCCCCAGAACAAGGAAGTGGCCGGCGACGACAAGAACCCCATCTCCGCTGCGGGCAAGCACGTGGTGGTGATCGGCGGTGGCGACACCGGCTCCGACTGCGTGGGCACCTCCAACCGTCACGGCGCCCTGTCCGTGACCCAGTTCGAGCTGCTGCCCCAGCCGCCCAAGGTTGAAAACCGTCCCCTGACCTGGCCCTACTGGCCGCTCAAGATGCGCACCTCCTCTTCCCACGAAGAAGGTTGCGAGCGGGATTTCGCGGTTTCCACCAAGGAACTCATCGGCGAAAACGGCAAGGTCAAGGCCCTGAAGGCCGTGCGTCTGGATTGGTCCAGCGGCAAGCCCCTGGAAACCGGCCACGAGTTCGAGCTCAAGGCCGATCTGGTGCTGCTCGCCATGGGCTTCACCAACCCGGTGCACTCCCTGCTGGACGCCTTCGGCGTCGAGAAGGATGCCCGGGGCAACGCCAAGGCCACCACCGACGGCGCCGGTTGCTACGCCACCAACGTGCCCAAGGTCTTTGCCGCTGGCGACGTACGCCGTGGTCAATCCCTGGTCGTGTGGGCCATCCGCGAAGGCCGTCAGGCTGCCCGCGAGGTGGACGCCTTCCTGATGGGTTCCAGCGTGCTGCCCCGCTAAGGGAAAGCAGGCCGGATGCCGGAAGCCCGGCGCAGCGTCTCCCCCTCGCAGCGCAAGGCTTCAGGCACCTCCCACAAAAAACCCCCGGTAGAAATACCGGGGGTTTTTGTTTTTGGCGGTGGCAGGGGGCCTCAGCCTCAGTCCTCCAGCCCCATCACCTCCACCACATGGCGGGCGATCATCCATTCCTCGTTGGTGGGGATCACCAGCACCTGGCTGCGGCTGTCCGGGTGGTGGATGCGTTCGGCGTTGGCCGTGTTGGCGGCTTCGTCCAGCATTAGGCCACTCCAGGCCAGCCAGCGGCAGATGCGTTCCCGCACCTGGGCCGCGTGTTCGCCTATGCCGCCGGTAAACACCAGCGTATCCAGCCCGCCCGCCGCCATGGCCAGCTGGCCGATCATCCCGGCGGCTCGGTAGCAGAACAGATTGACCGCCTCGGCGGCCTCGGGGGCATCGGATTCGAGCAGGGTACGCATGTCCTGGCTGATGCCCGAAACCCCCAGCAGGCCCGATTGCTTGTAGAGCAGCTTGGTGAGGGCCTTGCTGTCCATCTCCCGCTCTTCGATCAGGTGCAGCAGAACGCCCGGGTCCAGGCTCCCGGTGCGGGTGCCCATCATCAGCCCATCCACGGCAGTGAAGCCCATGCTGGTATCTTGGGAGCAGCCCTCCCGCAACGCGCACATGCTCGCGCCGTTGCCCAGGTGGGCGATGATCACCGGGCCCCGGGCCCG
>JAJTBM010000375.1 GCA_021286885.1 Rhodocyclales bacterium | reverse complement strand
GCCTTCGTGGCCGATGCTTACCGGGAATACCGCCGCCTGCAACACGGCCTGCGCCTCAACACCCAGGAATCCCGCGTCGCCCCCGCCCAGGTCGAAACCCAGGCCGCCGGCGTGCGCCAGCTGTGGGCCCTGCTGTTCGACCAGGGCTAAGCGCAACAAAACACCTCGCCGGGCCCAAGTCCGGCGCCTCACCCCTTCCAGAAAATTTCGCCAAAATCACCCAAGCATGCGCCCCTACACCCACATCCTGTTTGACCTGGACGGCACCCTGATCGACTCGGCCCCGGCCATTCTCGCCAGCTTCCGGGATGCCTTTGCCCGGGCCGGAATCAGCCCGGTGCGCAGCATCGACGACAGCATCATCGGCCCGCCCCTCACCGAGACCCTGCAACTGCTCGCCGGCAGCACCGATGCCGCCCTGATCGCCCAACTGGCCGAGCACTTCAAGGCCAGCTACGACACCGAAGGCTACAAGGCCACCAGCGCCTACCCGGGCATCACCGAGCTTCTGGCCGGCCTGAAGGGCGCCGGGCTGCACCTCTCCATCGCCACCAACAAACGCATCCACCCCACCCGGCTGATCCTTGAACACCTGGGCTGGGCGGGCTTTTTCGATCACGTGTATGCGCTGGATCTGTTCACCCCGCGCCTGCCCCACAAGGCCGCGATGATCGAACGCCTGATGCACGACCAGCAGATCCCCGCCAGCCAGGCGGTCTACATCGGCGACCGCCCCGAAGACGGCCACTCCGCCGACGCCAACGCCCTCCCCTTCATCGCCGCCTGCTGGGGCTACGGCAGCATCAGCGAAGAAGAACGGGAAGCGGGCTGGGCGGTGTGCGGCAGTGCGGAGGAAATGCTGGGCCGGCTGACCAGCGGGACGCACAACAGCGACAGCAAGGGCATCACCGTATAACGCCCTGCAACCCGGCCCCTACTGCGGGGGTTGCCGGGTTTGGCATACACTGGGGCCCTGTCATCCTTACTTTCCGGTTTTTGCCATGTTCCGTCTGCTGACCTGTATCGCACTGCTTGTCCCCACCCTCGCCCTGGCTCAACTGCAGGTGATGACTGACCGTTCCGCCGCCACCATCCTGGGGCAAGACAGTACCCGGGGCGGAGCCAAGGGGAGCGGGAATGACAACGGCGGCAAGAGCCAGGCGGATGCGCCGTCCGCCCCTCAGGATAACTGCGAGTACAAGGCGGTGATGACCGACGAGGATTACCGCAAGTGCGGGATCAATCCCGGGCGTTGATGGCTGGGGGTTGATGGCGCGCGGCGCCGGGCGCCAGGCTCAATCCTCGCGCAGGGATGCGGAGGGCAGTTCGCCGAACATGCGTCGGTAATCCTGGGCGAACTGGCTCAGGTGGGTGAAGCCCCAGTCGTAGGCCACGCTCGATACCGAGCGCCGCCCCTGCCCGTAGCGCAGCGCCCGCCGCACCTCGTTGAGGCGCAGGCTGCGGATGTAGGCGAGGGGTGCGAGGCCGGTGATTTCTTCCACGCAGTTCTGCAGGGCGCGCCGGCTCAGGTGCAGCCGGGCACACAGTTCGGTGATGCTGGGCGGGCTTTCCGGGTCGGCCAGCACCAGCTGACGCAGGCGCTCCACCAGTTGCTGGTGCTGGAGCCGGGTACGCGCCGCCTGGGCTGGCAGGGAGTCGGGGCTCACCAGCACCCCGGCCAGGGCGTCAAAGATGCGCTGCTGCAGGCTGGCCGGGCAATCCGGGGTCTGGGGTGCCTGGGCATCGGCCAGGATGCCATTGAGGGTGGCGCACAAGGATTCCTTGCGCCCGGGGGCCAGATCCCGCACATCGCCCTGGAGCAGCAGCCGGTCAAGATCCTGGTGCAGGTGCAGCTCCAGGTGTTCGGCCAGTGCAGCCCGATCCACCACCACGCCGTACAAATTGAAATCAGGGGCGGTCAGCAGATCGAATTCGGCGCCCCCGTCCCGCACGCACACGGCCCGGGCGGACAGGGCCTTGCCGCCCATGGACATCATCCCGTCGGCGGCTGCCGGAATGCCGAACCACACCGATTCGGCCCAGGCCGCACAGGTCTGGCGCAGCTGGCGGTTGGCCTGCTCCACGAAGATCTGGGTCTTGGGCAGCCAGAGCTCGGTCACGCTGCCCTCGAAACTGCCCGGGGTGAGCTGGTCGTAACGCTGATCCCACTGGGACAGGTTGTGGGCCTGCTCGTCCGCATCCCGCGCCCGGGTCGTCCGGCGCAGGACAGACAGGGAGGTATAGGGATGCGAAGAAGAGGCGCTCATGGGTTTTTCCTGAACAACGTGCGGTGATTCTGCGAATAGAAGCAAACAACGTACCGCCCGCCCCCATTCTTGTGCCCCCATCACCCACCCCATGGCGGGCCTACGCAGCCGAACGGGCCATCTTTCGGGCCGTTTTTTTATAAGCTAAAGCCTGTACCTGCTTTTCTGCAAGGCCCATCGTTGGTGCATTGCAGCAGCGTATTCATTTCTTTTGCACCCCCTTGGTGCGGTTTTGGCGGCATTTTCGCGACACTTGGTTTTTTGTCGGGAAATGTGCCGATTCTTGATAGTGGCGTGCCAAAACTTGATACACGTCAAACCCGCCCGTGGGCCACGATGCAGCCATCCAACCCAAGGAGTGAATCATGAGTACGCAGTCTGCGCCCCACGGCCTCTCGGCCACCCTGGGCACCTGGCAGTTGTGGGGGATCGCCGTCGGTCTGGTGATTTCTGGCGAATACTTTGGCTGGAGCTTCGGCTGGGCCTCGGCCGGAACCCTCGGTTTCATGGTCACCACCGTGATGGTGGCCATCATGTACGGCACCTTCATCTTCAGTTTCACCGAGCTGACCGCCAGCATTCCCCACGCGGGCGGCCCCTTCGCCTACAGCTACCACGCCTTCGGCCCCCTGGGCGGCTACCTGGCCGGCATGGCCACCCTGATCGAGTTTGTGTTTGCCCCGCCCGCCATCGCCCTGGCGATTGGCGCCTACCTGAACGTCCAGTATCCGTCCCTGGACCCGAAGATTGCCGCCACCTGTGCTTACGTGGTGTTCATGGGCCTCAACATCGTGGGGGTGACGATTGCAGCCACCTTCGAGCTGTTCGTGACCCTGCTCGCCATTTTTGAACTGCTGGTGTTCATGGGCGTGGTCGCCCCCGGCTTTGAAATGGCCAACTTCACCAAAGGCGGCTGGAGCGGTGCGGATGAGTTCTCTGTGGCGGCTCTGCCCGGCATCTTTGCGGCGATTCCGTTTGCGATCTGGTTCTTCCTCGCCATCGAAGGCGTGGCCATGGCCGCCGAAGAGGCCAAAGACCCGAAAC
>JAJTBM010000374.1 GCA_021286885.1 Rhodocyclales bacterium | reverse complement strand
GCCGGCCGCCCAGACCTTCCTCACCCCCCTGGGTGCAGTCACGGTGGATCGGGATGCCTGGCGTCTGGCCCCGGGCCTGCCCGGGGTGCGGGTGGATGATCGCCCCCACACCCCGGAGCACGCCATCGAGGTTCAACTCCCCTTCTTGCAAGTGAGCCTGGAGCATTTCAGCGTGCTGCCCGTGCTGGTGGGCGCCGAGGCCGATCCCCATGCGGTGAGCACCCTGCTCGGCATGCTGTGGGGCGGGCCGGAAACCCTGATCGTGCTGAGTTCGGATCTTTCCCATCACCACCCCTATCACCAGGCCCAATGGCGCGACAAGGCCACCCTCGCCCAGGTCTGGCGCATGGACGGGCAACTGGAGGACGACCAGGCCTGCGCCGCCCCTGCCCTGAATGGCTTTTTGCAGGCAGCACGTCAGCACCGACTCACCCCCCATTTGCTGGATCAGCGCAACTCCGGCGACACCACCGGCACCCGGGAACACGTGGTGGGCTATGCGGCCCTGGCCTTCAGCGAGGATGAAATCCATGCCCACCACTAACCCGAGCGGGTGGCCCCAGGGTGCTGAAGTCACCGAACTGGCAGCAGCACTCCTGGCCCAGGGCCGCCATCTGCTGAATCTGCGGCTGGGGCTGGAGAGCACGGCCCCCGCCCCCCATCCGGCCCTCGCCCAGCGGGGCGGCTGTTTTGTCGAGCTGCATCGGGGCGGTGCCCGGGTGGCCAGCGCCGGCAGTTTCCGCCCCCAGGGGCCCCTGGGCGAAGCCCTGGCGCAGCAGCTGGAAGCCGCCCTGGCCGATATGCGGCTGGGCAGCCCCACGCCCGATCTGCGCCTGGAGATTACCGCCCTGGGCACCCCAGATTTCATCGAAACCCCCGACGAGGCCTCGGCCCTCGCCCAACTTCGCCCGGGAGAAGATGCGGTCGTTCTGTTCCACGGTTGCCGTCAAGCCGGCTTTCTGCCCCGCATGTGGGCGGAGCTACCGAGCCCGGCCCTGCTGGTGGCCGCCCTTAAACACCAACTGGGGCGGGAGCCCACCGACTGGCGCGGCATGATGCTGGCCCGCCTGCCCGCCCTATGCTGCATGGAAGACATGGAATGCTGAAACTGCGCCACATGGCCCTGGGCATCCCGACAGCCAATACCTGGCTGCACGCCCAACTGGCCCACGCCCCCGATGCGCCGGGGCTGATCCTGGTACTGGACATCCCCAACCCCCCAGGGCGGGAGCATCTGGCGAGCCTGGCCCAGCAGTGGGCCTCACGGCTCCAGCGCCAGGGCTATGCCACCCTATGCGCGCGTTTGCTGGGGGCCGATGAACTGGCACGAGATCCGGATCAGATGTATGGCATTCCTCTCCTGGCCCAGCGTCTGGCCGGGCTGCTGACATGGTTGGGGCATCAGGCATTTTTGAACACCCTGCCCCTGGCCCTGTTGAGCCAGCACACTTTCAATGCGGCGGCCCTGCGGGTGCTGGCCCAGACACCCAGGCCGGATTGCCTGATCTGCCTGGGAAGCCAGGCCGGGCTGGCGGGGCGGGTGGCGCTGCAAGAGCTCACTACGCCGTGCAGCTGGATCACCAGCCGCCACGATCCGGCCCTCGCGGCCCAGCTCCACGCCCTGGAACACCTGCAGGTGCCCTATAGCCTGTTGCTGGCCGAGCAGCCGGACAGTGCGCCCCCTGGCGAAGGCTTGATCCCGGGCCCGGGCTGCCCGGGGGTGTGGGAGCAGGTTGCCGACTGGCTGAAAACCCATCTCCCCGAACGTCAGCTGCCCTTGCGCTCCATTGCCTGATGGAGAATGCCGGCCTCCAGATAGGGTTCGCCCACGGGCTGGAAGCCATAGCGCGCATATAAGCCCATCGCGTTGATCTGGGCGCTCAGGGCCAGTTGCTGCATGCCCCGGCGCCGGGCTTCGTCCAACAGGGCCTGGACAATCAGCGCGCCATAGCCCTTGCCGCGCCACTCGGGCAGCACGCAGATGCGCCCCAGATGCCCATCCGGCAGCAAACGCCCGGTAGCCACCGGATCACCCGCCAGCCGGCACAGCACATGCACGCAGCCGGGATCGGATTCATCCTGTTCCAGGGCCAGGGGCACGCCCTGTTCCTCTACAAACACTCGGGTACGGATGCGCAGGGCTTCGCCCCCGAGAATGCCCCAGTCGCCGATGATGATCATGGGCAGATCTCCACGGGCGTTCCGGCAGGTACCAGATCAAACAGCTCCAGCATGTCCCGGTTGCGCATGCGCACGCAGCCTATCGACAGGGGAATCCCCATGGGCTCGGTGTCCGGGGTGCCGTGGATGTAGATGTAGCGGCGCATGGTGTCCACCTCGCCCCAGCGGTTGAAGCCCGGTTCCTTGCCCGAGAGCCACAGGATGCGGGTCAGAATCCAGTCCCGCTCCGGTTGGGCTGCCGCCAGTTCGGGGCTCCAGACCTCGCCGGTGGGGCGTCGCCCCCGGAAGGCCATGCCCAGGGGTTGGCCGGCGCCGATCTTGGCCCGGATCACATGCTTGCCCCGGGGGGTGCAGTAGCTGCCCTGCTGCTCGCCGGGGCCCTTGCGGGCGGTGGATACCCGGTAATGGCGGATGCAGGTGCCCCCCTCATCCAGGAGGCGCAGCGATTGGGTGGAGATGTCGATCTTGATCTGCATGGTTCAGCTGGAGGTTCCGGCCGCCCGCTTGCGCCGGGCCGCACAAAAGGATGCAAGCAGGCCGCCACACTCCTCGGCCCGCACCCCGCCCACGATGCTGGCATGGTGGTTGAGACGGGGTTCGGCGTAGAGATCGAGCACGCTGCCGGCCACCCCGGTTTTAAGATCCCGGGCACCAAACACCACCCGGGCGATCCGGGCATGCATGATGGCGCCGGTGCACATGGCGCAGGGTTCCAGGGTCACATACAGGGTGCAGCCGGGCAGCCGGTAGTTGTTGAGGGCCTGGCCCGCTGCACGCAGGGCCATCACTTCAGCATGGGCGGTGGGGTCGTGGGCAAGGATGGGCTGGTTATAGCCCTCCCCGACCACCTGTCCATCGGGGCCGACGATCAGGGCGCCCACCGGCACCTCCCCCACCGCCGCCGCCTGGCGCCCCAAATCCAGGGCGCGGGCCATGTGGACGAGATCGGCCTCGGTAATCAGCAGGGGGTCAAACTCAGGGTGTTGGGACATGAAAAAACCGTAAAAATATCAAGGACGACCCAACAGGCGGGCGATGAACCGGTGGGGCCAGCTGGCCAGGAGCTCATCATGCTCGGCCAAGGCGCTCTGGTAGCGCTCCTCGGCCTCATCGAGTTGCTGCTCCACCACT
>JAJTBM010000373.1 GCA_021286885.1 Rhodocyclales bacterium | reverse complement strand
GAGCATCAGGATTTTTTTCTGGCGCATGGTCAGGGTTTCCTTAAAAACGTGCGGATGGCCGGGCTGGGGCCATAAAAAAGCCGGAGCGGGCTCCGGCCTGAAGAACGAACGCGGTAACGCAGGGGCTAAAAATCAGTAGCGGATCTGGGCGACAGCGCGCAACTCGTCGGCGGTGGCGCTGCCGAAGCCGAAAAACTCCAGATAGGCGGGGATCATCTCGAACAGCATGTCGGTGCCCATCTGGATGGGGCAGCCCTTGGCCTGGGCAGCAGCCAGCAGCGGGGTGATGGCGGTTTTCATCACCACCTCGCCCACGAAAGTGCCCGGGTCCACCCGCGCCATGTCGAAGGGCAGCGGATCATCGGCCTGCATGCCCAGGGGGGTACCGTTCACGATCAGATCGTAGCCCTTGGGATCATTCGAGCCGGTGGTCACGATCAACTCCGGGTAGTGATGCACCAGGCGCTGGGCCAGGGCCTTGGAGGATTCCTCACGGGCATCGAACAAGGCCATTTCGGCCACCCCCGCTGCGGCCAGGGATGCGGCAATCGCACAACCCACGCCCCCATTGCCCGACACCAGCACCCGCTTGCCTTCAAGCTTGAAGCCCTTGGCCAGCACCCCGCGCACAAAGCCGGCTCCGTCGAACTGATCGCCCACCAGGCGGCCCTCTGCCGTCAGCAAGAGCGCATTGCAGGCCCCGGCGATGCGGGCGGTGGGAGTCAGTTCATCCACCAGTTCCATCACGCTCACCTTGTGGGGCATGGTGATGAGGGCGCCGCGCAGATTGGTCATCTTGCGCAGGGTCTGGATGGCGGTCGGAAAATCCTCCGGCTTGACCCCCATGGGCACCACAAAGGCGTCGATTCCCTTGGATTCAAACCAGGGGTTGTAGATCATCGGGGCCTTGAAAGTCTCGGTCGGGTAGCCCACGTGGGCAATCAGGGTGGTCTTGCCGCTGATCATGATGCGGGGGTGTCCTTGTCTCGGTTCGTTGTTGTGAAAGCATTCCCCGGGGCCAGAGGCACACCGGGAGGCGGGGAGAAGCCAAAAGGCCCAAAAGGGCAAAAAAGGCGCAAGGGGGCCCGCCCCCCGGGTTTGAAACCGGGCGGTGATGGACGGGCGGAAAACGGAGGTGCTTAGGTGCTTAGGTGCTTAGGTGCCTAGCCGCTCAGGTACCGGCGCCCGGGCCCACCAGGGCCACCGGCACGCTGGCCAGGCGCACCACTTCAGAAGTCACCGAGCCGAGGAACTGCTTGTCCTCAACCCCATGGCCGTGGGTGCTCATCAGGATTTCATCCACCCCAAGCACCCGCGCCAGGGCCACCAGGGCGTCGGGCACCAGGGCCGACACAGGCACATGCAGATTCAGGGCAAGATCGCCCCGGCCCCGCAGCTCGGCGGCCAGGGGCTCCAGCAGCGCCAGGCCTTCGCTGCGGTGATGGGCGTCCTGCTGCGCCGGGGTCAGGAGGCGGGCAAGCTCGGCCTCCAGGGGCGCACGCACATGCACCAGATCAAGCGTTACCGGCGTGCGGTAACAGGCCAGGCGGGCGGGAAGGACGGACAGCACGGCACGGGAAGCAGCCGAGCCATCCAGCGGAATCAGGATACGGGACATGGCTTTGGGGGTTTCCAGCCCCGGGCGGCGGATGGCCACCGGGGGAATAATGAAATCGGATGGAACCGGGGTCATTCCAGCTTAGCCCCCACCCCTCTTCACCAGAATGCCCTCGCCCGGCGAGATGGGCGATTAACACGCAGCATCGTTTGATAATCGCGCACAATGCAGACGCTGCCGCCTCATCCATGGATTTCCCCACGCGGAGCCCGCGCCCACGCCCTGCGCCCCAAACCGCCGGATCCGGGGACCAGGGCAGGCTTTGGACGGTGCTCAAGCGCCGCCCCAGGCCGTGCCCACCACCCCGGGGCTGCAAGTTCCCTCCCTCCCGGGGGCGGTCTCTGCCAAAATACGCCCCCTTCACCCCTCATCCTCCCGATTCACCTCTTTTTTCAGCACAAGTTTTCCGTGAAGCTCGAACGCATCCTCCAGAACCAGGGCTTTGGCAGCCGTCGCCAATGCCGTCAGCTCATTGAAATGGGCGAAGTCCGCATCCAGGGCGAAGTCGTGGACCACCCCGGGGCCGAGATCGCCACCGAAGGCCTGATCCTGGAAATCGAGGGCGAAACCTGGACCTACCGGGAAAAAACCTACGTGGCCCTCTACAAGCCCGCCGGCTATGAGTGCTCCCACGAGCCCAAGCACCACCGCAGCATCTACACCCTGCTGCCCCACCAACTGGTGGAGCGCAATGTGCAGAGCGTGGGCCGCCTGGACGTGGATACCACCGGCCTGCTGCTGTTTTCCGATGACGGGGCCTTCATTCACAACCTGTCTTCGCCGAAGAAGCATGTGCCCAAGGTTTACCAGGCCCGCCTGGCCGAGCCCGGCACCGACGCCCAGGTCCAGAAACTGCTGGCCGGGGTGAGCCTGATCGACGAACCCCAGCCGGTGCCGGCCCTGAGCGCCCGCCTGCTGGAAGACACCCTGCTCGAAATGAGCATCGACCTGGGCAAGTACCACGTGGTCAAGCGCATGATTGCCGCTGCCGGCAACCATGTGGCCCAACTCCACCGGAGCGCCTTCGGCGGCCTGACCCTGGGTGAGGGCCCCCTGGCCAATCTGGCCGAGGGTGAATTTGTTTACCTGGAGGCCGCCGACCTCCAACGCCTGCACAGCGCAGCCTGAAACGCAGTCCGAAAGACACACGCATGACCGACACTCCCCGCCGCCCGCCGCTGCCTACCCGCCCCGGCACCCTGAGCATCAAGCCCCGCGCCGCAGGCGCAGCCCCGGCCGGCAAACCCGCAGGCCCCCGGCGCGGCAAGGCTTCCATGCCCGAACAGGCCAACGCCGGCAACCCCCGCGACCGCTCCGACCGGCCCCGCCGCGATGCCCAGGACGGCGACCGTCCGCGCAAGCCCTGGGGTGAGCGCTCCGACCGCCCTTCCTTTGAACGCCGCGAAGGCGGCGAGCGCGGAGATCGTGGTGAGCGCGGCGAGCGCTCCGAACGCCCCCGCCAGGATCGCCCCTGGGGTGACAAGCCCTACGGTGATCGCCCCCGGCGCGATGCCCAGGACGGCGACCGTCCGCGCAAGCCTTGGGGTGAGCGTTCCGACCGCCCCTCCTTTGAACGCCGCGAAGGCGGTGAACGTGGGGAACGTTCCGACCGCCCCCGCCAGGATCGTCCCTGGGGCGACAAGCCCTATGGCGACCGCCCCCGGCGCGACGCCCAGGACGGCGACCGTCCGCGCAAGCCTTGGGG
>JAJTBM010000372.1 GCA_021286885.1 Rhodocyclales bacterium | reverse complement strand
GCCACGGGCGTACAGGCGGATGGCGCGGGAAGAGTCGTCGTTACCGGGGATCACGAAATCCACGCCTTCGGGGCTGTGGTTGGTGTCGACCACGGCCACCACGGGGATGCCCAGCTTGTTGGCTTCGGTCACGGCGATCTTGTGGTAACCCACGTCGATCACGAACAGCGCATCGGGCAGGCCGCCCAGTTCCTTGATACCGCCCAGGCTCTTTTGCAGCTTTTCCAGCTCACGGGAAGCCATCAGGACTTCCTTCTTGGACAGACGCTCGATGGAACCATCTTCCATCATGCCTTCCATGTCCTTCAGGCGCTTGATGGACTGCTTCACGGTCTTGAAGTTGGTGAGCATGCCACCCAGCCAACGCTCGTCCACGTAGGGCATGCCGGCGCGCTGAGCTTCTTCGGCCACGATTTCACGGGCTTGACGCTTGGTGCCCACGAACAGGATGGTGCCGCGGTTGGAAGCCAGCTTGCGCACGAAATCCATCGCCTCGTTGTACTTGACGAGGGTCTTTTCGAGGTTGACGATGTGGATCTTGTTGCGCTGACCGAAGATGAAGGGAGCCATCTTCGGGTTCCAGAAACGGGTTTGGTGACCAAAGTGGACGCCCGCTTCGAGCATTTGACGCATGGTGACAGACATTTGTTACTCCAATACTGAGGTTTAACCGCCGCCCGACCTGCCGGTGTTGCCCCTATGGCAATCACCGACCTGCCTTGAGCCTGGGCAAGGCTGTTCGCCGCACCAGACTCCGGACCCCACAGGGCCGGGCGTGAGAATTTTGCTAGCACCTTTGCTAGACAAGCTAACGATTATAGCAGCCTCTGGGCAGATGCCTCAAGACGCCCAGCCCATCCCGCCTTTGCCGTCACCCGGTTTTGCATCCTGATTGCTCGGGGATGCGCCTTGCGCTAGCCTTGTGCAGCTGCACAAAACAGTAATTCACCCAACAACGCCCCCTCCGCGACCGTTTCGCGCCCCATGTCCGACACGCCCATCCTTGATCCGGAACTCACCCGGGAACTCATCCAGCGCCACAAGGCCCACCTGCGCAGCGGCGGCGAAGCCCTCAAGGCGGCCTACGAGGCCCGTCCCCTGACCGACCCCATCCTCAAGGGCCGCTCCCGGCTGGTGGACGGCGTGCTGCTGGAACTGTGGAAGACCTTTCAACTCCCGCCCAGCGCGGCCCTGGTGGCGGTGGGTGGCTATGGGCGCGAAGAGCTCTACCCCTGCTCGGACGTGGATCTGCTGTTTTTGCTCGAAAGCCCCCCGGATGAAGCCCTGAGCGAAAAGCTGACCCAGCTCATCGGGCTGATTTGGGACATTGGCCTCGACATTGGCCACAGCGTGCGCACCGCCGAGGAGTGCCTCGAAGAAGCCGGGCGCGACATCACGGTGATGACCAACCTGCTCGAAGCCCGGCTGCTGGGTGGCAACGCGCCCCTCTTCCACCGCTTCACGCGTGAGTTGCGCGACCAGCTCCATGTGGCCCAGTTCTTCAAGGCCAAGCAACTGGAGCAGGAGCAACGCTACACCCGCCACAACGACACCCCCTATGCGCTGGAGCCCAACTGCAAGGAAAGCCCCGGCGGCCTGCGGGATCTGCAGATTCTGGGCTGGATCAGCCGGGCAGCCGGCTTTGGCACCCACTGGCGCGACCTGGCCCACCATGGGCTGATCACCGAAGACGAGGCCACCGAACTGCGGGAGCAGGAGCGTTTTCTCCAGCACACCCGCATCCGGCTGCACCACATCACCCGCCGCCGGGAAGACCGACTGCTGTTCGATCACCAGGAAAAGCTGGCCAAGACCTTTGGCTATGGCGCCACCGAAGCGCGCCGAGCCTCGGAAGTCTTCATGCAGGAGTATTACCGGACGGCCAAGAAGGTCACCCAGCTCAACACCATTCTGCTACTCAACTTCGCCGCCGAATTCTTCCCCAACCGCTACCCGGCAGCCATCGTCATCAACGACCGCTTCCAGTGCGTGCGCGAGTTGCTGGACGTGCGCGACGAGCAGGTTTTCGAACGCCACCCGGGCGCCCTGCTCGAATGCTTCCTGCTGCTCCAGCAGCGCTCCGAACTCAAGGGCATGACCGCCCGCACCCTGCGCGCCCTGTGGCGCGGGCGCAAGCTGATCAACGCCGAATTCCGCCACAATCCGGAAAACCGCGCCCTCTTCCTGCGCATCCTCCAGCAAAAGCGCGGGGTGGTGCACGAGATGCGGCGCATGAACCAATACGGCATCCTGAGCTTCTACCTGCCCGCCTGGCGGCGCATCGTGGGCCAGATGCAGCACGACTTGTTCCACGTTTACACCGTCGATCAGCACATCCTGCAGGTACTGCGCAACGTGCGCCGCTTCATGGTGGCCGAGCACGCCCACGAATACCCCCTGCTCACCCGCCTCGCCACCAATTTTGAGAAACCCTGGGTGCTCTATATCGCGGCCATCTTCCACGACATCGCCAAGGGCCGGGGGGGCGACCACTCCCACCTGGGGATGCGGGACGCCCGGGACTTCTGCGAAGCCCACGGCCTGGAAGAAACCGACACCGCCCTGGTGGAATGGCTGGTACAAAACCACCTTTCCATGTCCAACGTGGCCCAGAAGCAGGACTTGTCGGATCTGGACGTGATCCGGCGCTTTGCCGGCGTGGTCAAGGACGAGCGCCACCTGACCGCCCTTTACATCCTGACCCACGCCGACATCCGGGGTACCAGCCCCAAGGTCTGGAATGGCTGGAAGGGCAAGCTACTCGAAGACCTGTTCTTCGCCACCCAGCGCCTGCTGCGCGGCGCCACGCCCCAACAGGCCCTGGGCACCCCCATGCGCCAGGACGATGCGCGCAACCTGCTGCGCTTCTACGGCCTGCGCCCCGGCACCGAAGATGGCCTGTGGGCCCAGCTGGACACCGTGTACTTCATGCGCCACGACCCGGAAGAAATCGCCTGGCACGCCCGCATGCTCTACTACCGGGTGGAAAGCCTGGAGCCCGTCGTGCGCGCCCGCCTGAGCCACGTGGGCGAAGGCCTGCAGGTGATGGTCTACACCCAGGATCAGCGCGACCTGTTCGTGCGCCTGTGCGGCTTCTTTGGCCGGATGGGCTTCACCATTGCCGATGCCAAGATCCACACCACCCGCCACGGCTACGCCCTCGACAGCTTCGTGCTGCTCGACCCGGGCAATGAAGATGCCCACTACCGGGACATCATCAATCTGCTGGAACACGATCTGACCGAGAAGCTCAAGCAGCAAGGCCCCATCGACCAGCCCGCCAGCGGCCGCCTCTCGCGGGAGGTCAAGCACTTCCCCTTCGTGCCCGAAGTCAGCATC
>JAJTBM010000371.1 GCA_021286885.1 Rhodocyclales bacterium | reverse complement strand
TCGGCGGTGTTGAGGCTGTTGCCCTTGTTGTAGCCATCAAACCAGGAATCCTTCCAGTCGGCGCCCGGGTAGGCGTAGTAGATCAGGCCCACGTCGTAGCCCACCGGCTCGGAGAGCTTGCCCCGGAAGCCGCCGAAAAAGTCGGTTTCCACAGTGGCACCGGGCAGCCAGTGGCTGGAGACATTGGAGGCGGCAAAGCCCACATAGGCGCCGGAGGCGTGGTCGGCTTCCACGCTCAGCTGCAGGGCCGGCTTGCCCCAGGTCTGGGACTGACCCCGGAAGATGTAATCGCTCACCAGACTCACACTCACCGGCACCGTCCAGGCCGATGCGGGCGCATCGGCGGGGGCGTCGGCGGCACGGCTGCTGCCGGCGGCGCCCAGACAGGCGAGGGCGATCAGGGCGGAGAGGGGACGCAGGGCGGGGCGGATCATGGTGTTCTCCTTCAAAAAGGGCAAAGCATCAAAAAAGGCGGGCGAGTGGGGCAAATGTGGTGTGTCAGGTGCTGGCCAGCAGGGGCGTTTCTGGGGTGTCGGCAGCCAGGGCGGGGGCGTCGCTGTCGTCCTTCAGATCCACGCCGGTACGCCCCAGGCGGCGGGCGCCGGCGATCAGAAAGGCCAGCTTGCGGGCGGCTTCCGGGTAGTTGAGCCCTTCCGGGCGCACGTTGGAGATGCAGTTCCGGTAGGCGTCGGTCAGCCCCGGGCGGGGTGCGGCGGTGAGGTAGAGGCCCAGACTGTCGGGGGATGAGAGCCCGGGGCGCTCGCCGATCATCACCACCACGTGTTCGGCCCGCAGCAGGTGGCCGATTTCATCGCCCAGGGCGACCCGGGCCTGGGTGGCGATCACCACCGGCATCTCGCGCAGATCCGGAAAGTACGGCAGCAGGGCCTGGAGCAGGGGTTGGGCGTGGCTGCGGGTGGCGAGGGACGAAAGCCCGTCGGCCACCACGATGGCCAGTGCCGGAGGGCGGGGCCAGGCCTGGGGGGCGATGGCGCCCAGGGTATCGGTACTCGCGGGCGCCAGGCTGCGCCCCCAGTCCGGGCGGCGCAGGTAGGTGACCCGGTCGGGGGCCTGGCTATGCACGTGCAGGGGCTTGAAGCCGCTGGCCCGCAGTTCTTGCTGCAGGCCTTCCACATCCAGGGCCTGGTGGACGGCATCCCGGGCCTGGGCGTGGGCGGTGCCAAAGCGCAGCACTTCGCGGGTGGGCAGGCTGACCCCGGCCCGGCCCAGGGCGAGTCGGGCGCGGGTGAGGCTTTGCAGGCGCTGCCAGGGGTCGGGGGTGATGATGGCGGGCTTGTTCATGGCCTGTCCTTGGGGCATGGGGCGTGGGGGGGCAGGGGTCAGATCCGCTCGGCCAGGGCGAGCAGGGGCTGGTCGGCGCCCGGGGGCAGGAGCTGGCCCCGGTAATCGGTGATGCCCATCCGTTCAAGCCAGTCTTCGAACTCGGGGGCCCGCCGGCGGTTGAGGATGCGGCGCAGGTAGAGGGCGTCGTGGAAGGAGGTGCTCTGGTAATTGAGCATGATGTCGTCTGCCCCCGGCACTCCGATGATGAAGTTGATGCCTGCCACCCCGAGCAGGGTGAGCAGGGTATCCATGTCGTCCTGGTCGGCCTCGGCATGGTTGGTGTAGCAGATGTCGCAGCCCATGGGCAGGCCCAGCAGCTTGCCGCAGAAGTGATCCTCCAGCCCGGCGCGGATGATCTGCTTGCCGTCGTAGAGGTATTCGGGGCCGATGAAGCCGACCACGGTATTCACCAGCAGCGGCTGGTAGCGGCGGGCGAGGGCGTAGGCCCGGGCTTCCAGGGTCTGCTGGTCGGCGCCATGGTGGGCGTTGGCCGAAAGGGCGCTGCCCTGGCCGGTTTCAAAGTACATCACGTTCTGCCCTACGGTGCCGCGCTGGAGGGACAGGGCGGCATCCCAGGCTTCGTCCAGAATGGCGGTGGTTACGCCGAAGCTGCGATTGACGCCTTCGGTGCCGCCAATCGATTGGAACACCAGATCCAGCGGCGCGCCGTTTTCGATGGCCCGGATGCTGTTGGTGACGTGGGTCAGCACGCAGCTCTGGGTGGGCACCTCGTACTGCTGGCGGAAATCGTCGATCAGTTTGAGCAGGGTGGTGATGGCGGGCAGGCTGTCGGTGGCCGGGTTGATGCCGATCACCGCATCGCCCACCCCGTAGAGCAGCCCGTCCAGCATGGAGGCGGCGATGCCCCGGGGGTCGTCGGTGGGGTGGTTGGGCTGGAGCCGCACGGCGAGCCGGCCCGGCAGCCCCAGGGTGTTGCGGAAGCGGGTCACCACCTGGCATTTGGCGGCCACCAGGATCAGATCCTGGGCGCGCATCAGCCTACTCACCGCCGCCACCATTTCGGGGGTGAGCCCGGGGGCGAGGGCAGCAAGGGTGATGCTGTCGGCGTTATCAGACAAGAGCCAGTCCCGGAACTCCCCGACGCTCAGCATCGCCACCGGCCCGAAGGCGGTGGCATCGTGGCCGTCGATGATCAGCCGGGTCACCTCGTCGCTTTCGTAGGGCACCACCGCCTCGTGCAGAAAGCGCACCAGGGGGATGTCGGCGAGCACGAGGCGGGCGGCCATCCGTTCTTCTTCGCTGGCCGCCGCGACCCCGGCGAGCATGTCGCCGGAGCGGGCCGGGCTGGCTTTGGCCAGTACCGTTTTCAGGTCGGGGAAGACGTAGCGGCGTACGCCCAGATTGCAGCTGTAGTTCATGGCGTGGGGCTCCGGGGCTGGCGGGGGGCGGCTTACTTGGTTTCGCTGGCCAGGGCGGCGATGGGCTGGGCAGCCCGGTGATGGTGGGTGGCCAGGTGGTAGCCATAGCCCGCCACCAGAATGCCTGCATACAGCCCGGCCAGCAGGGGGTTGAACCAGATCACGGTCGCCAGGCAGACCAGCGCGCCGGCCAGGGCGATGGTGGGGAACACCGGGTAGAAGGGCACCTTGTAGGGGCGTTCCAGGTTCGGTTCGGTGGCGCGCAGCTTGAACAGCGCAACCATGCTCATGGCGTACATGGTGAGGGCGCCCAGCACCGAGATGGTGACGATGTTGGCGGTCAGGCTCTGGCCGCCGAAGGAGAGCAGCTCGTCGCTGAAGATCGCGGCAATCCCCACCACGCCGCCGGCGATGATGGCCCGGTGCGGGGTCTTGAAGCGGGGATGAACCTGGGCAAACCAGGGGGGCAGGTAGCCGGCCCGGGCTTGGGCGTAGATCTGGCGCGAGTAGCCCAGGATGATGCCGTGGAAGGACGCCACCAGCCCGAACAGGCCCAGCCACACCAGCATGTGCAGCCAGCCGCTGGATTCGCCCACGATGATCTTCATGGCCTGGG
>JAJTBM010000370.1 GCA_021286885.1 Rhodocyclales bacterium | reverse complement strand
CGGGTCCTGCTCCAGCATGAACTTGATGCACTCCAGGCCCAGAGTCATGTGGCGCGCCTCGTCCGACTGGGCCGAGAAGCCCACGGTCATGGCGGCCATGTCCCCGTTGTAGGCGGCGCCCGAGATGAAGGGCACGAACAGGATGTTGGTCAGCACATACTCGAACGCAAACCCGATGGCCACCATGAATTCAAAGGGCCCGGCGGTGATCGCGTCATCAAAGAAGGACTTGCCGTCCGACAGGTACCACATGCGGGACTGCTGGTGGGCGAACTCGTCCAGCCCGTTGTAGAACGTGTTGTAGTTGCTGATGGAATGGATCTGGGTCTGAAAATGGCGGTACTCATCCACCGACTGCATCATGCAGGCCACCCGGGGGCCGGCGCCTACCATCTGGCGCGCCACCATGCTGAAGCCCCGGGCCGCCATCAGCTCCAGGGGCGGAGTGGAGCCCAGAAAGAGCTTGAGCACGTTGATGTAGCGGGCATCGGTCACCGAGAGGTGGCCATTGTTCTGGTTGAACGCATCCAGGATCGCGTAGAGCTTGCGCTCCTTTTCGGCCTGGTACTTCCAGTAGGCGTCCATGGTGAGGCGGAAGGGGTCTTCCCAGGCGTTCCAGTCGTGGATCTTGATCCCCTCGTAGCCCACCTGCGGAAAAACCTGGTCCATCGGCTGATAGGTGGTGTCCCAGGCCAGATCCCGGGTCATCAGGGTGTAGCGCTCCTTGAGGCCGAGCTTCTTGGCAACTTTCATGTCCATGGTGTCTCTCCGGGGGATCTCAGGTGTTCCAGCTCAGGGTGAATTCCTCGTCGCTCTCGTCCAGGTGGCCCGAAATCGTGATGAGGTGCAGTTGCAGCTCCTGCAGGTCGAAATCCCGACCCAGCTTTTCTTCCACGCTGCTGCGGCGGATCACCAGCCGGCCCGGCACATCCACCTTCACCATGGCGGGCTGGTCCACCACCACGGCGCCGGGGTTGTCATCCACAATGGCCTCGACGATGCAGCGGGTTTCCTCGTTCTTCTGGAAGGCGATGAAGGCATTGGAGGGGGTGCTCATGCGTGTGCTCCTTGGCGGGGGATGCCGGCCTTGGCGGCCCGGGCTTCGAGTTGCTGGACGAGTTCATCCATGACGCCGGCGGCATCCGCGCCCCAGGCCAGTTCGGCGATGGGGGCCAGGGCGCTGCGGCTGCGGGCCAGGGCTGCGGCAAACCATTCGCCCAGGGTGGCCTTGTTGGCCGGGTTGTCGGCGGCGGCGGCCTTGATGACGGCATCCACCCACTTGGTGTTTTCGGCGTACCACTCCCGCTGGAAACGGGTCAGCAGGGTCATCACCGGGCCGTGGGCGGCGGTGAGGCGTTCGTTCAGATGCTCATACACCAGCGGGTAAAGCAGCCCGTCCAGCACCAGGTTCTGGGCCACAAAGAGCTGGAACCAGTCCTGCATCACCATCATGTCTTCGGCGTAGTGGCGCAGCCCCTGCCATTCGGGGGCGGCCAGCCAGGCCTGCTTGGCTTCGGCCAGGGCTTCCACATCGTCCATGGCCAGGGCCAGGCGGGTGATGAACTGGGCAATCCCGAGCTGATCCATGCTGGCGTAAGCCGCCGCCTGGGAAATGGCAATGCCGTAGCCGTAGGCGGCGATGCTGGCGTTGTTGAGGTTGGCAGCCCAGGCCAGGTGGCGCAGGGGCAGGATCACCCGGGTCACGCTTGCCTTGCCGGCAGCCGGGTAGCCGCTCGCCAGGCCCAGTTCTTCGGCCAGATCGAAGTCGGCGCCGGTGGTTTCCTGCATCCGCCCCCGGGCCAGAGTCCAGGCGCCGTAGTAAAACTGGCGCGGATCCTTGAGGGCGTACCAGTCTTTCATGCTGATCCGGGTGCGGGACGGATCAAAGATGGCGTGGGCCGGATCCCAGGTGGGGCGGTAGTGGAAGTTCTCGACCGGTTGCAGGTCCATGGTGCCTTCCATGTAGCGGGAGGCCGGCTTGTCGGCCCCCATCCGCCGGGCCAGGTGCCCGAAGGTCTGGCGCAGGGGCTGGATGGTGATGGTGCGCAGATCCATGCTCATCGTGGAGTCTCCTTCTCCTTTGGATTGTCTGGATACGCCTCATGCAGCGCGTCGTGCCCGGCATGGGCGCCGCGCTGCGCAAAGCGTTGAATCGTGGGTGCGGGGGCAGAAAAACCCGTGAGCCCGGGAGCCCGGGGCTAGCGGAAACGCTGGTGGGTGGCGGCGTGCAGGTTCCAGCCAAAATCTGCCCCGTCGCCCGCCGGCAGCGTGGGTGCGGTGTCCAGAAAGATCACCTGGTTGTCGGCGCAGAATTGGGCAAAAGCGGCCTCGGGCATGATGAGTTCCACCGCCAGGGCGGGCTCGCCCACCGAGAACTCGAACTCCACCAGTGCCACCGGGCCGCTGCTGCGCTGGCCGGTCACCCGTACGTATTTGCGGGTGGGATCAAAAGTCTGTTGCTGCATGGCGCCTCCGGTGCGGATCGGCCTGCTGCCTGCGTGGGCGGAAGGTCCGTGTTTCCGTGAGCCGTCATTCCATCAAACATTAACATGTTAGTGAATGGACGCAGCGCGCCTTGACTTGCACTTTTCAGAGGGTGGAGACAAACGCGGAGGCTCAAGCCGACCCGGGTCGGCCTGGCCCTCAGGTGGGTTGCTGCTGGGGGCTGGCCCGGAACTGGCTCGGGGTGAGGCCCACCCGCCGGGTGAAGAAGCGGGTGAAGTAGGCCGGATCGGCAAAACCCAGCTGGTACGAAAGCTCCCCGATGGGCGTGGTGGAAAAGCGCAGCAGGCGCCGCGCTTCCTGCACCAGCCGGTCCTTGGAAGCCAGATTGGCCATGCGCCGGCACACCGCATTCAGGCGCGCCTCGGTCACGGCGAGGCGGGAGGCGTAATCCGGCAGGGTCAGGTGATCCCGAAAATGCGCCTCCACCAGATCGCAGAAGCCCAGAAAAATGCGCAGATCCTCACCTCGCTCCGGCGAGGCCAGATTCGCCCCCTGGCTGGCGATGAGCCGGTGCAGGCTGATGAAGAAGCATTGCCCCAGGGCCCGCAGGGCGGCCAGCCGGCCCCGCCCCTGGGCGCCAAACTCCTCGCCCAGCAGGGTGGCGTAGCGGATCAGGCGCTCGGCCTCGGCGGCACTGTCGCCCGCCAGCCCGGCCAGGGGCACAAAGGCTGGCGTGCGCTGCTGGGCCTCGGGCCAGACGCCCGGCAGCGCCGCACACCAGGCCCGCACCACTTCTTGGCGCACGGTAAGCACATGGCCTTCGGTGTGTTCCTCGGAGTAAAACGCGTGGGGAATGGCGGGTGGGGTCATGAACACCAGGGGCGCATCCCCCGCGTAGG
>JAJTBM010000369.1 GCA_021286885.1 Rhodocyclales bacterium | reverse complement strand
GAGTTCCGGGTGGGCGTGGATGTCGCGGCGGATGGCCGTCAGCTCGGCATGATCCGCCCGCAGGGATTCGAGAAGGTGCATGATGCGTTCCGCAATCCGGCCCGGGGCCGTAAGTCACAGATGATAACAGCAGCACAGCGCCCTGCTCCATGCAGGCAGGTGCCGTGCCTGCCCCTTCCGCTCCAGCCCGCAAACCCTGGCGCAGCCAGGGTCTTCAACCATGAAACTGTATTACGCCGACCACTTTGTTCTGCCCCTTCCTCCGGGGCACCGCTTTCCGATGGAAAAATACGCCCGGCTGCGCCAACGGCTGCAGGCTTCCCCCCTGTTTGGGCCGGAGGATTTCTGCGAGGCGCTGGCGGCATCCGATACCGAGCTGCTGCGCGCCCACGATGCGGGCTATCTGCAGCGGGTGATCCAGGGCCGGCTGGATGCCCAGGAGGCGCGCCGGATCGGCTTTCCATGGAGCCCCGCCATGGTGGAGCGCTCGCGCCGCTCGGCGGGGGCCACCCTGGCGGCCTGCCGTACGGCCCTGGTGGAAGGCTGCGGGGTGAATCTGGCGGGGGGCACCCATCACGCCTTTCGCGATCACGGCGAGGGTTTTTGCGTGTTCAACGATGCCGCAGTGGCGGCCCTCAACCTACGAGCCAGCGGGCAGGTGGAGCGCCTCGCCATCATCGACTGCGATGTGCACCAGGGCAACGGAACGGCGGCGATCCTGGCCCAGCGGCCCGATTGCTACACCTTCAGCATCCATGGGGCACGCAACTACCCCTTCGAAAAGCAGCAAAGCGATCTGGACGTGGAGCTGCCCGACGGCACCGGGGACGACGCCTACCTGGACGCCCTCCAGCAGGCCCTCGCCCAAGTGATGCAGGCAGCCGCCCCCCAGCTGCTGATCTACCTGGCCGGGGCCGATCCCTATGCCGGCGACCGGCTGGGACGGCTGCAACTGAGCAAGGCGGGGCTGGCGGCGCGGGATCAGCTGGTGTTCGACACCGCCCGCCAGCACGGGCTGCCCATCGCCATTGCCATGGCCGGGGGCTACGGGCGCCAGATCGACGATACGGTGGACATCCACGTCCAGACCGTGGAGACCGCCGGGCGGATGTTCCGTTAGCAGGCCACGGCACGGAGCACGCTCCTGCCGTGCACGTCAACCAGAGCCCGCCTGCCGCTATACTTTGGCCGAATGCACCCATCACGAGAGACAGCACCATGCGCTTTGAAGGCTCCCAGAACTATGTGGCCACCCCCGACCTGAAACTGGCGGTGAATGCGGCGATCCGGCTCCAGCGCCCCCTGCTCATCAAGGGCGAACCGGGCACCGGCAAGACCCTGCTGGCCGAAGAGGTGGCGGCGGCCCTGGGCCTGCCCCTGATCCAGTGGCACATCAAATCCACCACCAAGGCCCAGCAGGGCCTCTACGAATACGACGCGGTGTCGCGCCTGCGGGATTCCCAGATGGGCGACGCCCGGGTGCAGGACATCGACCACTACATCGTGCGCGGCCCCCTGTGGCAGGCCTTCACCGCCGATGCGCCCTGCGTGGTGCTGATCGACGAGATCGACAAGGCCGACATCGAATTCCCCAACGATCTGCTGCGGGAGCTGGATCGGATGGAGTTTTATGTGTATGAAACCCGCCAGCTGGTGAAGGCCCGCCAGCGCCCCATCGTGTTCATCACCTCCAACAACGAAAAGGAGCTGCCGGACGCCTTTTTGCGCCGTTGCTTCTTCCATTACATCAAGTTCCCCGACCGGGACACCATGCAGCGCATCGTGGATGTGCATTTTCCGGATCTGCGCGAAAACCTGCTGCGCCAGGCCCTGGAAGTGTTCTTCGGGCTGCGGGAGGTGGCGGGCATCAAGAAGAAGCCTTCCACCTCGGAGCTGATCGACTGGCTCAAGCTGCTGGCCGCCGAAGAAATCCCCGCCGAAGCTCTGACCGGGCCGGATGGCAAGCCCTGCATACCGCCCCTGGCCGGGGCCCTGTTCAAGAACGAGCAGGATCTGCATCTGTACGAGCGCCTGGTGCTGATGGCCCAGCGCAACCGCTAGGCGGGCCACACCATGCTGGTGGATTTCTTTCTGCACCTGCGCAAGCACAAGCTGCCCGCCTCGACCCGGGAATACCTGGGCCTGCTGGAGGCGCTCCAGGCCGGGCTGGCCGAGCATAGCCTGGACGAGTTCTATTACCTGGCCCGCACCTGCCTGGTCAAGGACGAGGCCCTGTTCGACCGCTACGACCAGGCCTTCGGGGCGTTCTTCCGGGGCATCGAAGCGGTCCCTGGGCTGGCGCCGGCCCTGCCCGAGGAATGGCTGCGCCTGATGACCCGGATGTACCTGAGCGCCGAGGAAAAAGCCCGCCTCGAAAAGCTGGGCTGGGAGAAGCTGATGGAAGAATTCCGCCAGCGCCTCGCCGAGCAGCACGACCGGCACCAGGGCGGCTCCAAGTGGGTGGGCACCGGGGGCACCTCACCCTTTGGCAACGGGGGCTATCACCCGGAAGGCATCCGGGTGGGGGGCGAATCCGCCGGCAACCGGACGGCGGTGAAGGTCTGGGATCAGCGGACATTCCGCAACCTGGATGACACGGTGGAACTGGGCACCCGCAACATCAAGGTGGCCCTGCGCCGGCTGCGCCACTTTGCACGTAGCGGGGCCGCCGAAGAACTGGATCTGGATGGCACCATCACCGCCACGGCGCGCAATGCGGGTTATCTTGATCTGCTGATGCGCCCGGAGCGCCACAACGCGGTAAAGGTGCTGATCTTCTTTGACGTGGGCGGCTCCATGGATGCCCACGTGAAGGTGTGCGAAGAACTGTTTTCGGCCTGCCGCACCGAGTTCAAGCATCTGGAGTACTTCTACTTCCACAACTGCGTGTACGACTTTGTGTGGCGCGACAGCCACCGGCGCCACGACGAGCGCACCCCGCTCCTGGATGTACTCCGCACCTACGGGCCCGACTACAAGCTGATCTTTGTGGGGGATGCGACCATGAGCCCCTACGAGATCATGCAGCCGGGGGGCTCCATCGAGTATCACAACAAGGAGCCGGGCGTGGTCTGGCTGCGCCGGCTGCTGGAGCGCTACCCGGCAGCGGCCTGGATCAACCCTGAATCTGAACGGATCTGGGAGTACCGCCAAAGCGTGGGCATGATCCGCCAGATCATGGGCGAACGGATGTACCCACTCACCCTGGACGGGCTGGGGCGGGCCATTCAGCAGCTATCCCGCAAGCGCTAAAAACAAAAAGACCGCCGGGCAGACAGCTCGACGGTCTTGACGGGTCTCCCGCGCTGGGCGGGACTGTCACGGGCCACACTCGCCAGGAAGCAAGGGG
>JAJTBM010000368.1 GCA_021286885.1 Rhodocyclales bacterium | reverse complement strand
CCCCCTTGCGCAGGGCCTCCACGAACACGGTGACGAGGGGCAGGAGCAGAAAGATCCCGCAGAACAGCAGGCCCACCGTGATCAGGGTCCATTTGACCAGCGGGGTTTCCCGGGTCGCCGTCCGTTGTTCAAAGCGGGCGGCCGACGCGCCGCCTGCATGCAAAGATGTTGCGCCAGCCATCAGCGGCTCCTCCCAGTGCGTTGGGCCGTCCAGGCCTGTAGTCCATTGATCCCCAGCAGCAGGGCAAACGAGATGATCAGCATCACCGACGCAATCGCAGTGGCGCCCGTGTAGTCGTACTGCTCAAGCTTGGTGATGATCATCAGCGGGGTGATTTCCGACACCAGTGGAATGTTGCCGGCGATGAAGATCACCGAACCGTATTCCCCCACCGCCCGGGCAAAGGCCAGCGCAAAGCCGGTCAGCAGCGCCGGGAACAGGATGGGCAGGATGACCCGGGTGAAAATCTGCCAGCGATGGGCGCCCAGGCTGGCGGCGGCTTCTTCCAGTTCGGTATCCAGGTCTTCCAGAATGGGCTGGACGGTGCGCACCACAAAGGGCAGGCCGATGAACACCAGCGCCACCAGCACCCCGAGGGGTTTGAAGGCCACCTGGATGCCCCAGCTTTCCAGAAACTGGCCCAGCCAGCCCTTGCCCGCATACAGGGCGGTGAGCGCGATGCCCGCCACGGCGGTGGGCAGCGCAAAGGGCAGATCCACCAGCGCATCCACCAGCTTTTTGCCAGGGAAGGAGTAGCGCACCAGCACCCAGGCCAGAATTAGTCCAAACACCGAGTTGATCAGGGCTGCCAGCAGGGATGCGCCAAACGAGAGCTGGTAAGACGCCATCACCCGGGGGGCGGTAACGATGTCCCAGTACTGTTCCAGGCTCAGGCTGGCAGTCTTGATGAAGACCGCCGACAAGGGAATCAGCACCAGCAGGGAGAGGTGAACCAGGGTGTAACCCAGGGTCAGGGTAAAGCCCGGCAGAACCCGGGAAGCATCAGAACGGGCCATGATTGTTCTGGCTCCGCCCACGTTCTGCATTGCTGCGAGGGTGTATCTGTTTCATCCTGAACATCCTTGAATGGGGAAAGTTCAGGAGATGTTATGTTTTAAAAGAATAAGGATGAAATAATATCCTCTGAATTTGTTATATAAGATTCGATATAAGCGGATGCCGGAAAGCCACACAAGCGCAGTGCCTCAGGCTCAGCACCCTAGGCTCAGCGTCCCCAGGCCGCCTCCACCGCCTTTACCTCCAGCAGCCCCGATACGGCGCCCCGGGCTTCCTGCTGCTTGAACAGATAGCTGCGTGGCAGCTCGCCACCCCAGTTTTTATCGACGGCGCTGTTGAGGCTCTCCGGCACCGGGTCGGTGTAAGCGTAGTGCACGCCCCGTAGTCCGCTGCGCTGGTATAGCCGGGTCAGCTCCGGCCCGGGCGCTTCCACGGCCAGGGTGATGATGCGCACTTCGGGGTGCTGGCGCTGGAGCCGGGCCAGAACCTGCAGGTTCTGCTGACAATAGGCGCATTCACTCGACCACAGCGCGATGAGGGTGGGCTCGCGGTATTGGGCGGGCTGCATCAGCGCGGCGGCTTGCTGGCGGTCCAGGGGCGTGAAGCCCCCGGCGCCCCCCGCCAGGGCACCCAGGGGCAGGACGAGCAGTAGGGCAGCGAGCAGTGGTGTGGACATGGGCATCATTCCTATCTAGCTGGATGTGTCTTGGTTTGGGTGTTTCAGACCGCGCACAGGGGATAAACCCGCAGGCCGCCCTCGGCCAGATGCCAGAAGGCGTAGGGCTTGCCCGCCAGCACCAGGGCCCGGGGCTGGTCGCTGGCGCCGTGGGTGCTGTCCAGCTCCAGGGTGGCGGGGGCGTCGGCATGGGGGTTGAGTTGGGCCCGCAGCCGGGTTCGCTCCCCGTCAAATTCTTTCCAGACCAAGGCCACGCCTACATCGGAAGCCACCAGATCCGCCTGCACCTGGGCGCTCTGGCCCATCGGGCGCTGGACTTTGGGCGGCCCGCCCGCCCCATCCAGTACCCCTGCAAACACCCGGGCGCTGCCATCCTTCTGGGTAAACCAGGTGGCGTGCAGCTCGCCCGCCGTGCTCACCGTCAGCGCCGGCCCGTGGTGGGGGCAGGCCTCCAGCTTCCAGTGATCCTGGGTGGCCCGCTGGATGGGGGAGACGCGGCCATCGGGCGCGATGAAAAGCAGTGCATGGTCCCGCTCCCCATCAAAAATCTGGCGCCAGAACACTCCGATGCGCCCGTCCGGGTGGCGGGCGAGGGCGATCCGGCAGCACTCACAGCTGTTGTCCGCCAGCTTGCGCTCGGGCAGAAAGCTGCGCCCGCCATTTTCAGAAACCGCCATATAGAGTGCCGCGCCCGCATAGGGCTGCTTGCGCAGGCGGGCGGCTTCCAGGTCGCGCTTGTCTATCCACACCACCAACACCCGGCCTTGGGCGTCGCAGATCATGTTCTGGAAACGATGGGTGATTTCAGCCCGGTCTTGGTGCACGGTGATGGGCGCTTCAAACCGGGCGCCCCCCGCCGCCAGCCGCGCCAGCCGGATTTCGCCGGTATAAGGCTTGGTGAGGGGTTTGGTCCAGCTCACCAGCACATCGCCCCCGGGGGTGACGATCAGCTTGGGCTGACTGTCTCCATCGGCCGCAATTGCTTCCGGCTGGGCATTCACCCGCAGGGGCGCCGACCAGTGCAGCCCCAGGTCGGTACTGGTCTGCACAACTAGGTAGGCACCTTCCTTGCGCACCGCATGGAGCCGCCCATCCGGCCCGAAAGCCGCTGCAGCAGCCAGCTCCGGGCGGCCCGGCTTGCCTTTCTGGGGCGTGGGGGCGGCCTCGTGGCCCTCGTGGGCCCAAGCCGGCAAGGCCAGCCAGGGGGCGGTGCCCATCAGGGCCAGAAAGTGTCGACGCTGCATGGAAAATCCCGAAGGTGCCGAAAGCTCGGGATTGTAAGGGGGGCCTCCGGGAAGAGGCTTGCCTCAACACAATTTTCCGCGTGGCGGGTGATGCCCTTGACCCCGGTCAACCGCCCCCCGGGCGGATCCGCTTAGCATTCACCCCGACTCCAACCTGGCGGAATGTTTCTATTCCGTTTTGTGCCATCTCCCTGGCACCCGAACCCGACCTCTTTGTGGTGGTCGGGTTTTTTTTGGCTTGTGCTTGGAGATGTGCTGCGTGCGTATGGGGTATGCAAGGGGCAACAGGTTTAGGGGGGCTGCTGTAAAATACTCGCTCACCATGCCTTTGAACGTAGCGGCAGCGATCCCGGCTGTGCTACTCAACCTCCGCCTGCACTCCGTCATGAACCGCATCCTGATCCGTCATCAGAACACGCCTTCCGATC
>JAJTBM010000367.1 GCA_021286885.1 Rhodocyclales bacterium | reverse complement strand
GGCCTTGGAAGCGCAGTAGGCCGCCATCCCCAGCCGGGGCACATGGGCCGCGTTGGAGGCGATATTCACAATCGCGCCGCTGCCCCGAGCCTTGAAGCCGGGCACCAGCCGGCGCAGCAGATGGAAGGGGCCGCCCACGTTCACATCGAAGCAGGCGCGCCAATCTTCCAGACTCAGGCTGTCGCTGGTGCCCATGCGCAGGATGCCGGCAGCGTTCACCAATACCTCGGGGCCGGGCCGGGTGGCGCACAGGTGGTCCACCGCCGCCGTGTCGGTAATGTCCAGGCTCAGGGGTTCAAAGGGATACGCCCCCTCGCCCCAGGCCAGATCCAGCCCCAGCACCTGGGCGCCCAGGCCATGAAAAAGCATGGCCACCTGCAGGCCGATGCCCCGCCCGGCCCCGGTCACCCACACGGGCTTGCCATGAAAATGCATCTCGCTGCCTCCCATGGTTCAGGCCGCCAGGGCCGGGGCTTGAGCTTGAGCTGCACCAGCCAGGGCCGCCCACCAGCCATTGAGGGTGGGCAGGCGGGCCAGATCCTCAAAGCGCAGCTGCACCCCCAGGCGCCGCCACTCGGCCACCAGGGACATGACCTGCACCGAATCGAGGCCGTAATCCATCAGGTTTTCATCCGGGTCCAGGGCGTCCAGGGGATCGGGCAAGCGGGCCAGGATCTGCTCGGTGAGCCATTCCCGGGTGGGGCGCAGGGGCTGGAGGGCGGTGATCTCATCCACCCCCAGCACCCGGCCGCAACGGCCCGCCACATAATTGAGGGCCATCTGGTGCTCGGCGGCGGAAAAATCCGCCACCGCGTCGCCCACCATGAAGGGCTGGATGTCGCGCATGAAGGCATCCAGCGCCGTGGTGAGGCAGCCGATGTGGGCGTAGATCCCGCAGATCAGGAGCTGGTCGCGCCCCCACTGCTGCTTCATCAGCGCCTCAAGATTGGAGCGCTGGAAGGCGCTGTAGCGCCACTTGACCAGCACCGTATCCCCCGCCTCCGGGGCGATGGGCGCAGCCACCGCCTGAAGGGCCGGATCGGCGGCGGTGAGGCCGGGGCCCCACATATCGTTGAGCAGGGCCCGGTCTGCCGGGCGCTGTTCGGTGGGCTGGGCGGTGTACACCACCGGAATGCCCCACTGGCGGGCCCAGGCCCGCAGCCGGCCCACTCGCTCTAACAGGGCTCGGCTCAGGGGGCTATCGGCGCCGTAGAAGGCCAGAAAGTAATCCTGCATGTCGTGGATCAGCAGCACCGCCCGGGACGGATGCACCGGCCAGCTCACCTTGCTGGCGGGGAAGGCTGAAGCGGTGGGCAGGGGGTAGGAAGCAAGGGAAGGAATGGCCATGGTTCTGAAATCTCTCGGCTGAACTGAAGCGCGGCAAAACTGCCTGCAAGGTTTTTATAAATCCGGGTTTAAGCCAGGGGCACGGGCTGGGCAGCCCCCAGCGCTTGGGCCCAGCTGCGCAGGGTGTTCTTGTCGATCTTGCCCACGGCGGTCAGGGGCATCTTGGGCACCCACTCGAAGCGGTCGGGGATCTTGTAATCCGCCAGCCCCTCGCCCCGCAGGAACTTGCGCAGGGCCAGGGCCCCCAGGCCCGGGTTGGGGCCCACGAGGTAGGCGCAGCTTTTCTCCCCGAGCAGGGGGTCGGGCATGGCCACCAGGCCGGCGTGGGTCACCTCCGGGTGGCGCAGGAGCAGGACTTCAACTTCCTCGGCGGAGATCTTTTCGCCCCCCCGGTTGATCTGGTCCTTGACCCGCCCAACCACCCGCAGATAGCCATCGGCCCCCTGCTGCACTAGATCGCCGGCGTGGTAGAAGCCTTCGCCATCGAAGGCCTGGCGGTTGTGTTCCGGGCTGCGGTAATAGCCTCGGAAGGGGTAGGGGCCCCGGGTGGCGAGCATCCCGGTCTGGCCCGGGGGCACCGGGTGGCCCTGGGCGTCCAGCACCCGGACTTCGTCGGCTGGGCTCATGGGGCAGCCCTGGGTGGTGAAGATGCGTTCCGGGCTGTCATCGAGGCGGGTGTAATTCACCAGCCCTTCGGCCATCCCGAACACCTGCTGGAGCACCCGGCGGGCCAGGGCCTCGGCAAAGCTGGCGCCACCCACCTGGAGCAGGCGCAGGCTGGCCAGCCGCTGGCGCTGGCCGGGGGCGGCCTGGAGCCACAGGGCCACGGCGCTGGGCACCAGGGCGGTCATGGTGATCTGGTGGCGTTCGATCAGATCAAAGCAGGCGCTGGCCTCGGGGCTGGGGGCGAGCACCACGCAGCCCCCCGCATCCAGCACGCCCAAGGCCCCCGGGGAACTGAGGGGGTAGTTATGGGCGGCGGGCAAGGCGCACAGGTAGCGGGTTTCGGGGCTCAGGCCGCACAGTTCTGCGCTGCGCCGGACGCTGTAGTAGTAATCGTCGTGGGTGCGGGGGATCAGCTTGGGGGTGCCGGTGCTGCCCCCCGAAAGCTGGAAGAAGGCCACCTGCCCCGGGTCGGTGGGGCGGGCCTCCTCGGCCAGCCCGGGGGCTGCGCCCTCTTCGCCCCCCGCCAACCCTGCCACGGCCTGCTCCAGGCTCAGGGCCGGGTCGGCATGCCCGCGCAGGAGCACGGTGCCCAGGGTGGGGTGCTGGGTCTGGAGTTCGCGGATGAGCCCATCGTTGGCAAACAGGGCGTGGCGGGTGTCGGCGATCAGCACGGCGGGCCCCACCTGCCGGGCATAGGCGCTCAGTTCGTGGCGCTGGTGGCTGAACAAGGCATTCACCGGCACCACGCCAATGCGCAGCAGGGCGAAATACACCATGTAGAACTCGGCCACATTGGGCAGCTGGACCAGGGCGGTCTGGTGGCGCTGGAGCCCCCGCCGGGCCAGGGCGGCGGCCAAGCACTCCACCCGGGCCGCCAGGGCCTGATAGCTGTAACGGCGCTCACCGCAGATCAGGGCCAGGGCGTCCGGGCGGGTCAGGGCCTGGCGGGCCAGGATGTCACCCAGGGGACGCCCCTGCCAGTAGCCGGCTTCCCGATATTGGCGGGCCAGGGCTTCGGGCCAGGGAGAAAACGCCAGAGGCGGGACGGTCTGTGCGATGCGAATGCTCATGACAGGCTCAACTCCCGTTCCAGCCCAAAGGCATTGAGCATGGTGGCCAGCTTGGCCTGGGTCTCGGCCCATTCCGCATCGGGGCAGGATGCCTCCACAATGCCCACCCCGGCAAACAGGCAGAGCAGGGATTTCTGCACCGTGGCGCAGCGGATGGTGACCACCCATTCCCCGTTGCCCTGGTCATCGCACCAGCCCACGATGCCCGTAAAAACGCCCCGCTCGAAGGGCTCGATCAGATCCACCAGCTTGCGTGCCAGGCGGCGCGGGAAGCCGCACACGGCGGGGGTC
>JAJTBM010000366.1 GCA_021286885.1 Rhodocyclales bacterium | reverse complement strand
CTGGGCTACATGAACCTTTCCCACGAACCCCGCGCCTACTACGGCGTGGAGCGCAACTTTGTGGAAACCGCGATCATCCCCAGCACCTGGCGTGAAACCGGGGTATCCGCCTTTGGCGTGAGCGATGCAGGCCTGCGCTGGGATGTGGGCCTCACCAGCGGCTTTGATCTGACCAAGTGGGACGCCACCACCACCGAAGGCAAGGAATCCCCCCTGGGCGCCATCCACCAGGAAGGCTCCCAGGCCAAGGGCAAGGATCTGTCGGTGGACGGCGCCCTCAGCTGGCGTGGCACTCCGGGCCTGGATGTGGGCATTGGTGCCTTCACCGGCAAGGCCGCCCACAAAACAGCCGGTTTTACCGCCCCCGATACCCGCGTAACCCTGTGGGATGCCCACGCCCGCTGGACCCCTGGCAAATGGGATCTGACCGCCCTCTACGCCCGGGGCAACATCACCAACACCGACCTGCTCAACGTGAGCTTTGCCGGTCAGACCCTGGTGCCTAAGTCCTTCTACGGCTGGTACACCCAGGCGGCCTACGCCCTGTGGCAGAACAGCGAATACGCCCTCAACCCCTTCGTGCGCTACGAGGTGTATAACACCGCTGCCGCCTACGCCCCCATGCCCGCCGGGCTGGAAACCGATGCCCAGCGGGATGAGAAAGTCACCACCGTGGGCGCCAACCTGAAGGTGGGCGAAAACGTGGTGCTGAAGGCTGACGTGCAACGCTTCCAGCTGGACCGCAGCCGCGACCGCCTGAACCTGGGCCTGGGCTACCAGTTCTGAGGCTTTTGGGCCATCATCCCCGACCCGGCCGCCAGCCCCTGGCGGGCCGGGTTTTTTAGCGTGTACCGGAGAACATCCATGAGCCGATCCAGCGATGCCTGGAGCAGCATTCCCCTGGCGAGCCTGGCCGCTGCCCTGCCCGCCCTGGCCACCCTCACCCCGCCCAGCGCCCAGGCCGCCCAGTACCTGAGCATCGAGCAGGCCCAGAAGGCCGCCTTCCCCGAGGCCGACCGCTTCGAAGCCCGGGTGCTGCGCCCCACCCCCGAACAGCAGCGCGCCCTGGACGCCCTGGCCCCCGTGCGCCAGCGGGGCGAAGTGCGCCAGATCGAAGCCTGGGCCGGCACCCAGCGCCTGGGCACCCTGTATGTGGATGACGTGATCGGCAAGGTGGAATGGATCACCTACGCCCTCGCGCTGGGGCCTGACGGGAGCGTACGCAACCTGGAAATCCTGGAATACCGGGAAACCCACGGCTTTGAAGTGCGCACCCCCAGCTGGCGCAAGCAGTTTGCCGGCCACAAGGCCGACGCGCCCCTGCACTTTGGCGAAGACATCAAGAACATCAGCGGCGCCACCCTCTCGTGCAGCCACCTGACCGCCGGCGTCCAGCGCCTGCTGTGGCTCCACACCCAGGGCAACCGCATCCCCCGCTAGATCGCCAGGCATGGGCCTTGAGCGGATGCGCCCCGGGCTGGGCACCTATGTGAGCGTGCACGCCGAAGCGCTGCCAGATGCGCCACCCAGGGCTCTGGAAACGGCCTTGGAGGCTGCGTTTAGCGCCATCCAGACAGTGCATGAGGCCATGAGTTTTTACTCAGGCCGCAGCGATCTGGCCCGGCTGCGCGGCGTCCCACCGGGCACGCCCGTCCAGGTTTCGCCCCACACCTGGGCGGTACTCGCCCTGGCGCTCGAACTGGCCGAAGCCAGCCAAGGCCTGTTCGACCCCAGCATCGCCCCCCAGCTGGTACGCAGCGGCGCCCTGCCCCCGCCCACCCAGGCCCTGCCGCCGGATCCGACGGGCAGCTGGCAGGACATCCGGCTCCTGCCCGATCACCACGTATGCTGCACCCGCAGCCTGTGGCTGGATCTGGGCGGCATCGCCAAAGGCTACGCGGTGGATCTGGCCCTGGCCGCCCTGCACGCACAGGGCATGGTGCAAGGCACGGTGAATGCAGGCGGCGATCTGGCCTGTTTCGGGCCCCATCCCCTGCTGCTCCAGGTCCGCCCCCCGGCCCAGCCCAACACCCCCCAGCCCCTGGGCTGGCTCCAGAACGGCGCTGCGGCCACCTCGGGAGATGCCTTTTTTGGGCGCCCCCAGGCACCCGCCCACGCCCCGGTGGTACATCCCCGCACCGGCCTGCGCCCCCCCAGCCCGCGCAGCATCACGGTGCTCGCGCCCCGCTGTGCCCTGGCCGACGGGATCACCAAAATTCTGGCCCTATGCCCCCCTGGGCCACCACCCGCCTGGCTGGATTCACTACTGCTCAAATACGCCGCCCACGCCGCCGTGCTGGATGAACATGCTAACCTGCGCGCCAGTCCGGGCTTCTGGCAAGCCCTGGGGCATCCGGCCGCACCCGTGGCCCCGGCCTAGGGCCGGCTGCCCTGCTCCGCATTCGTTTTTTGTGACCCATGGCTGAACATCTGCACGCTCGCCCCCGTAAATCCGTCCGTCCCGGCCGCCAGCAGCGCGGCATGAACTACCTGGCCAGCGGCCTGCTACTCGGGAGCGGCGCCCTGTGGCTGGTGGCCCATTACCTGCTGCCCCTCCCCGAGTTTGCCGCCCGTCACCCCCTGGAGCCCTGGGCGATGCGGGTGCACGGCGCCGCCGTGCTGTTGGCCATGCTGGTACTGGGCAGCCTGTGGACACCCCACCTCCAGGCCGCCTGGAAGCAGCGGCGCCACCTGGGCACCGGCCTCGTGCTGGGCGGCAGCTGGCTCGCCCTGGCCCTGAGCGGCTACGGGCTGTATTACGTGGCCGATGAAGACCTGCGCGCCAGCCTGAGCCTGGTGCACTGGTGCTGGGGCCTGGCGCTGCCCGTGCTGCTGGGGCTGCATCTGGTCCAGGCCCAGCAATCGGACAGAAAAAAGGGCACGCTCTAAAGCGTGCCCTCAAATTGCCATGTTACATTCGACTGCCTACCCCAAATAATTCTATTAGAATAGCAAATGCTTTATGAGGCCACCAGATACAGACATTAATTAAAAGTGAGCAACAGCCAATCACACCTGAACTGTCGCACGCAACACTCCGGTCAGAGGCCCCACACTACTGCTCGTTGGATTAACAAATCGGACTGTCACGGTATTTGCAGCACTCACGTACGCACTCATCATCAATCCATTCAAATCCACCGAAAAAGCTGGCACAACAGAACAATAGTTATCAAACCCTGCAGAAACGCCGACCACCGTTACCGTTGTAGTGCTTGACTGCCCCGCTTGAAGCACAGGGAGAGAAAAACTCTCTTTACCCTGCAGAACGTTAGGCGCAACCCATTTAATTTCAGGGAGAGTTACATTCTCGTTACCTTTACAATAAAAAAAACCTATCTCACCGTCAACTTTAACACTCCCGATCTTCAACGTCGCAGCT
>JAJTBM010000365.1 GCA_021286885.1 Rhodocyclales bacterium | reverse complement strand
ATTTGAGATGTGGCAACCGGAAAGTTTTGATACTATAACAATAAATCATGAATTAGCAGCCCACATCTCCTGCCCCGCCAGCTCAACCCAATCAATTCAATGACTTGCACCACAAGCGTCTAGCTGGCACGCCTCTCGCAATAGAGTAGCCGTCGCCCACTTGCAGCAAAGCCCACGGGTCAGGGGGTCCAACCCCGCCGGTGCGGTGGAATCAGGAAGTTTCCGGTCATTCCGCCGTATGCCGCAGCTGCAGGAAAGCGATGTCGGGGTGCCTGGTGGCTCGCCCGGGTTCGATTCCCGGTCATCCCTCCATTGGATAGCTCAATCGGGTAGAGCAACCGTCTCATCAACGGTGTGTCGCGGGTTCGAATCCCGCTCCAAAACTGTCCTCACACGACAGCCTTACAGCAGTACCCCGCCGGCTGCGGCATGCGCAAGCACCCGCCGCCGGTCCGGCCCGGTGCCCGGGTCTGCCTTGGCGGCAGGGTGAAGCTGCCGGGCGTCAGGCGACGCACAGTCCGGACCACAGGTCCGGGCCGTAGCCAGTGCCGACGCCCGGCAGCCCAAGCCCCCCCACCAGGGCCAATCCGGGCATCCGCCGGACCGGCGTGAGCCGGCAGATTTCATCGACGCAAGGGAGAACAAAATGTTGAAGCGTTTCATCGTGAAGAAGAACGAACGGGCCGCCCTGCTGCGCAACGGGGATTTCGAGCGCATCCTCAATCCGGGCCGCCATTACTTTTTTGATCCGCTCGGCGCCCTGTCGCTGACCGTATGGCACACCGATGCCCCCATGGCCGACACGGAGCTGGTGGACTACCTGCGCCAGAACGATCCGGCCGAGGCCGAGCGCCATTTCGTCTGCATGGACCTGAACGAGGATGAGGTGGGGCTGCGCTACGAGAACGACGTGCTGGTGGAAGTGCTGCCCCCCGCCGCCCGCCGGGTGTTCTGGCGCGGCCTGGTAAGCCAGCGGCTGGAAAAGCTCGACCTGCGGGCCGACGCCGCCCTGCCGGCCGAAATGGTGAAGCGCCTGCTGCAGCCCGCCCTGCGCGGCCGCCCGGTGCTGGGACTGAACGGCGTCTTCATGGTGCAGGTGCCGGCTGCCCACGTGGGCCTGCTGCGCATCGACGGCGTGCAGCAGCCCCTGCTGCAGCCCGGAGTAACGGCCTACTGGCGCTTCAACCGGGACCTGCAGGTGGAGCTGGTGGATACCCGCTGGCAGACCATGGAAGTGACCGGCCAGGAAATCCTCACCCGGGACAAGGTGGGCCTGCGCCTCAACCTGGCCGCCACCTGGCGTTTCGATGACGTGCTCGGCGCTTTCGCCCGGCTGGCCAAACCGGGCGAACACCTCTACCGGGAACTGCAGTTCGGCCTGCGGGCGGCGGTCGGGACGCGCAACCTGGACGAATTGCTGGAAAACAAGCAGCTCATCGACGAGGTGGTGGCCGAACATGTGACCCGGAAACTGGCCGGCTTCGGCCTGGAAATCGGCGGTGTCGGCGTCAAGGACATCGTGCTGCCGGGCGAGATGAAAGCCATCCTGGCCCAGGTGGTGGAAGCCGGCAAGGCGGCGGAAGCCAACGTGTTGCGCCGGCGCGAGGAAACGGCGGCGACCCGCTCGCTGCTCAACACCGCCAAGG
Source organism: Rhodocyclales bacterium (assembly GCA_021286885.1). Classification (GTDB taxonomy): domain Bacteria; phylum Pseudomonadota; class Gammaproteobacteria; order Burkholderiales; family Rhodocyclaceae; genus Zoogloea. The sequence continues at coordinate 1,742 of JAJTBM010000365.1, read as the reverse complement.
TCATGGAAGACAACCCGGTCGCCCTGCGCCTGAAGGAACTGGAAACCCTGGAACGGGTGGCCGAACGGATCGACCGCATCTCGGTCTTCGGTGGCCTCGCTCAGGTGTTGAACGGGCTGGTGACCCTGGCGAAGTAGGTGCCTGGCTGGAACGGCCGGCTGAGCGCAGGGCGAACAGCCTATAGCAAGGAGAAACGAACATGGAAGGCTACAAAAGCGGAAAACAGCGCCGCGCCGAGATCAAGGCGGCGCGGCGGCTGCATCGCCTGGCAGCGCGGGGGGCCAACCGGGTTGTTGCACCGCCGCCCGGCCCCGTCGTGCCGGTGGATTTCAGCAAGCTGAAGGCCAATAACAGCTATGGCCTGAGCCCCTTCGCGCTGCGCGGCTACTACGTCGACCAGCCCTTCACCTGTTGCGATTGCGCTGCGGCCTGCGTGTGGACCGCCGAGCAGCAACGCTGGTGGTACGAAACCATCGGCGGTTCGCAAGACGCCATCGCCAAGCGTTGCCGCCCCTGCCGCCAGCGCGAACGGCAACGCAAGGAATTGGCCCGGCAGGTGTCACAGGCCGGGTTGTTGAGAAAACAGGCGCGTCTGGCTGCTTTGGCCAACGGGCATTGAAACGAACAAGGGCACGAACGCGAAACGGCGAGCGGCCGGTAAACGAGTGACGAGACCGGTGAAGGGTAAAACCGAAAGCTTCAGCGGGGAGCGGTATTTGAGGATGCAGTTCCGGGGTCTGCGCAAGGTTCCGTGAATGGCGCGCGTTTAAAGCTTCCCCGCACATCGGAGTAATGCCCGATGGCGGCTTACTGCGGGTTCGAGTCCCGCCGTGTCCACCAGTAGAATGCAAAACGAATAATCCGGCAGGAGCACTGCCGAAGAAAGGAAAGAAAAATGCCCTATCAAGTACAAGACGTGAGCGAAGGCAAGCCGATCAAACTGTGGACCGAAGGCGTCCCGGTCGAGGACGACGCCCGCAAACAGTTGATGAACACGGCGAAGATGCCCTTCATCTTCCGCCACCTGGCGGTGATGCCGGACGTGCATCTGGGTAAGGGTTCGACCATCGGCAGCGTGATCCCGACCCAGGGGGCGATCATCCCGGCGGCAGTTGGCGTCGATATCGGCTGCGGCATGATGGCGGCGCGTACCACGCTGACTGCCAGCAACCTGCCGGATAACCTGCACGGCCTGCGTTCGGCCATCGAGGCGGCGGTGCCGCACGGGCGAACCATGACCCGTAGCGGGCGCGATAAAGGTTGCTGGGAAAACCCGCCGGGAGCCGTCGACGCCATGTGGTCGGCCTTGCTGCCGGGCTTCACGCGCATCACCGAAAAATACCCGCGCCTGAAGAACACCAACAACCACAAACACCTGGGAACCCTGGGAACCGGTAACCACTTCATCGAAGTCTGCCTGGACGAGGCCGATCACGTCTGGTTCATGCTGCATTCCGGTTCGCGCGGGGTGGGTAACGCCATTGGCAGCCATTTCATCGAACTGGCCCAGGACGACATGCGCCAGCACATCGCCAACCTGCCGGACAAGAATCTCGCCTACTTCGAGGAAGGCGCCGAGCACTTCGCCGATTACGTGGAAGCCGTGGGTTGGGCCCAGGACTTTGCCCGGCGTAACCGCGACGTGATGATGACCAACGTCGTCGCGGCGGCGCGCCAGATCATCGCCAAGCCCTTCACCGCCGACGTCGAAGCGGTGAATTGCCACCACAACTACGTGCAGA
>JAJTBM010000364.1 GCA_021286885.1 Rhodocyclales bacterium | reverse complement strand
AGCGAGAACCACCTGATCCCGGGCACGCCCCTTCAACCAGCTGCCCACAAAACGCTCCGTCAGCCCGGAGGTATCGGCCCGGGCCGGCACCGGATACATTTCGGCGGTATCAATGAAGTTCACCCCATGGGCAAACGCCACATCCAGCTGGGCGTGGGCTTCGGCCTCGGAGTTCTGCTGGCCGAAAGTCATGGTGCCAAGGCAGACCGCAGAAACGGTCAGATCACTTTTACCCAGCTTGCGGTACTGCATTCACACCTCCAGTAATCGGTTCCGGGACTCGGCACGGGCTCGGGTATCATCCGCGCCGGGCAGCCCCGCACGCAGCCACACCCAAAACCTTGCACATGATCCGCTGGGTCTAACCCCGCCGATATACCACTTTTCAATTTTACACGTCCACTCATTATTACCCCCATGAACGCCCCCGCTTCCGCACCCGCCCAAAAGCCCTGTGACTCCCATGGAATCCTGGTCCAGTGCCGCCCCGGCTTCGAGCCTGATGCCGGGCGGGAATTGGAGCAACGGGCCCTCGCCGCACGCCTGGGCGGAAAGCTGGAAAGCCGCAGCAATTCGGGCTTTGTGATTTTTCGTTTCAATACACCCGAAGCCCGGGATGGCGTCCAGCGCAAGCTGGATCTGGCCCGTCTGGTGTTTTCCCGACAGGGCTTCCACCTGGTCGCCCAGCTCGGCCAACTCCCCGAAAAAGACCGGCTGACGCCGCTTTTGGATGCAGCGCAGCAATGCGGCACCCGCTTCTCCGCCCTGCTGCCAGAAACCCCGGACACCAACGAAGGCAAGGAGCGCTCCGGCTTCCTGCGCCGCTTCGTACCCCTGTTTGAAAAAGCCCTGGGCGAAGCCGGCCTGCTCCAGGCCGACGCCCCTCATCTGCCCCGGCTGCACCTGTTTTTCAGCAGCGCCACCGAATGCGCACTGGGCCTGAGCCAAGGCAGCGAAGGTTCGAGCTGGCCCATGGGCATCCCGCGCCTGCGCTTCCCCAAGGATGCGCCGAGCCGCTCCACCCTCAAGCTGGCCGAAGCCTTCATTGCCCTGCTGACGCCGGAAGAACAGAAATCCACCCTGCGCGCCGGCCTGCAAGCCGTGGATCTGGGCGCCTCCCCCGGCGGCTGGACCTGGCAGCTGGTGAGCCGGGGGATGCGCGTCAGCTGCATCGACAACGGCCCCATGGCCCCCCAGGTGCACGCCACCGGGCTCATCGAGCACCTGCGGGTGGATGGTTTCACCTGGAAACCGCGCAAGACCGTGGAATGGATGGTGTGCGACATGATCGAGCAGCCCGCCCGGATCGCGCCCCTGATGGCCGAGTGGATCATCGGCAACCGCTGCCGGCGCAGCATCTTCAACCTCAAGCTGCCCATGAAACAGCGCCACGCCGAGCTGGAGCGCTGCATTGGCCTGATCGATGCCAAGATGAAAGCGGTCGGCATCAAATACACCTTGCGAATCAAGCACCTTTACCACGACCGGGAAGAAGTCACCTGCTACCTCGCACGACGCTGAAGCCGGCCCCGGGGCATGTATAATGCCCGCCTACCCTTATGGTGCGCCGCAAACGTGAGCGCGGACACCGCCTATGTGATCACATCCATGTCGTTTTCCGAACTTGGGCTTGTCCCAGAAATCCTGAAGGCTGTTGCCGACGCCGGCTATACCGAACCCACGCCCATCCAGCGCCAGGCCATTCCCGTGGTCCTCGCCGGCCATGACGTGATGGGCGGCGCCCAGACCGGCACCGGCAAGACCGCCGGCTTCACCCTGCCCCTGCTCCATCGCCTCGCCCGTCACGCCAGCACCTCCACCAGCCCCGCCCGCCACCCGGTGCGCGCCCTGATCCTGGCGCCGACCCGCGAGCTGGCCATGCAGGTGTTCGAATCAGTCAAGCTGTACTCCAAGCATCTCCCCCTGCGCAGCATCTGCATCTACGGTGGGGTCGACATGAACCCCCAGATCGCCGAACTGCGGCGCGGCATCGAAATCGTGGTGGCCACCCCGGGCCGGCTGCTGGATCACGTCCAGCAAAAAACCATCGCCCTCAACCAGGTCGAATTCCTGGTGCTGGACGAGGCCGACCGCATGCTCGACATGGGCTTCATCCCCGACATCCGCCGCATCCTGGCCCTGCTGCCCGCCAACCGCCAGAGCCTGCTCTTCTCCGCCACCTTCTCTGACGAAATCAAGAAGCTGGCCGACCAGATGCTGAAGAACCCCCAACTGATCGAAGTGGCCCGCCGCAACATGGTGAGCGAGACCATCGACCACGTGGTGCACCCAGTTTCCAGCGGCCTCAAGCGCAACCTGCTGGCCCACCTGCTGCGCCACGAAGAAAGCACCCAGGCACTGGTGTTCGTCGACACCAAGTTCGCCTGCAGTCGCCTGGCCCACTTCCTGGAGCGCCACGGCATTGCCGCCGACTCCATCCACGGCGACAAGAGCCAGATCGCCCGTACCGAGACCCTTGAATCCTTCAAGAACGGCAAAGTCCGGGTACTGGTCGCCACCGACGTGGCCGCCCGGGGGCTGGACATCGAAGATCTACCCTGGGTGATCAACTTCGAACTGCCCCACACCGCCGAAGACTACGTGCACCGGATCGGCCGCACGGGTCGGGCCGGCAAGAAGGGCAAGGCCATTTCCCTGGTCAGCTCCGAAGAGCACCACCGCCTCACCGACATCCAGAAGCTCATCAAGCTGAACATCCGCCAGGAGCTGGTGGCCGGTTTCGATCCCGAACCCGACTTCCCCGAAGTGGGCAGCGCGGGCCGCAAGAGCCGGGGCGACCGGCATGAGCGCACCGAACGCGAGCGTGGCGAACGCGCCGAGCGCCCCGAAAAAGAGCGGGAGCCCCGGGAAGCCCGAGGCGAGAAGGAACGTGAGCGCGGGGATCGTAGCGAACGGGACAAGCCCCGCAGCAGCCGGGACACCCCGAACCGGGAGCGCGAAAGCCGCCCGGGCCGCCGCCCCAACCACATCGCCGCCGACGGCTTCGACTTCAACAAGCCCTACGAGCAACGCAATGCCGGTGCCGAGCGGGCCGCCGAAGTCGAATCCCCCCGCAGCAAGCCCAAGAAGACCATCGCCTTCCTGCTGGGCGGCCTGGGCCGCAAGGCCTGATTCACCGCACGCTCCCCATCCGGGAGCTGCCGCCCAACAAAAAGCCCGGACAGCGCACGCTTCCGGGCTTTTTGCATGGTGCAGGACAGGCGGCCCCGCAAGGCACGCGCCACCATCCCGACAAGCAAATCAAAAACTAAGAATCAAAAGCCAAAGCCAAAAGTAAAAACCCCCGCCAGGCGAACCTTGCGGGGGTTTTTGAATTTGGGGCGACATACCGGGATCGAACCGGTGACACCTGGAATCACAATCCAGTG
>JAJTBM010000363.1 GCA_021286885.1 Rhodocyclales bacterium | reverse complement strand
AGGCCTCAAACGCCGACGCGCCCCGGAGGGCGCGTCGGTGATCAAGCGGTTTTAAACCAGCTGCCAGGGCTTACATGATGCCCAGCATGCGCGGGAACCACAAAGAAAGGCCAGGCCAGTAGGTCACCACGCCCAAGAAGACCAGCATGGACAGGAGCCACGGCCAAACCGCCACCGTCAGCTCGGTGATGCCCATCTTGGTGATCCCGGAAGCCACATAGAGATTGAGCCCCACGGGCGGGTGGCACATGCCGACCTCCATGTTCACCACCATGATGATGCCGAAGTGCACCGGGTCGATGCCCAGCTTCACCGCCACCGGGAACAGGATGGGGGCAAAGATCAGCACGATGGACGAGGGTTCCATGAAGTTGCCCGCCAGGAGCAGCAGCACGTTCACCGCCAGCAGGAACGCGATGGCGCCCAGCCCATTGCCCAGCATCCACTCGGCCAGGGCCTGCGGAATGTTCTCGTTGGTCATGATGAAGGAGAACAGCACCGCATTGGTGATGATGTAGAGCAGCATCGCCGACATATTGGCGGAGTTGAGCAGCACTTTGGGCACATCACGCAGGGGCATGTCGCGATACACGAACACGGCCACTACAAAGGCGTACACCGCACTCATGGCCGCAGCCTCGGTGGGGGTGAACACGCCGGTGTAGATCCCGCCCATCACCACCACAATCAGCAGCAGACCCCAGACCGACTCGCGGAAGGCCTTGAGACGCTGGGCGACGCTGGCCTTGGGCTGACGTGGATAGTCAAACTTGCGGGCCCGATACCAGGTCACGCCCCCCAGGGTCGCCGCCAGGGCGAGGCCCGGCACCACCCCTGCCATGAACAGGGCACCCACCGAAGTATTGGTGGCCACCGAGTACATCACCATCACGATGGAGGGCGGGATCAAAATACCCAAGGCCCCAGCCGTGGTGATGATGCCGGCCCCGAAACGATTCGGGAAACCTGCTTTCACCATCGCCGGCAGCAGGATGGAGCCAATGGCCACCACCGTCGCCGGAGACGAACCGGACACTGCCGCAAACAGGGCGCAGGCCAGCACCCCGGCCAAACTCAGGCCACCATACCAATGGCCGACCATGGAGGTGGCAAAGTTGATCATCCGCTTGGCCACGCCCCCGTGGGTCAAAAAGTTGCCCGCCAGGATGAAGAAGGGGATCGCCATGATCTCGAACTTCTCGATCCCGGTGAACAGCTTGAGGGCCACCGACTCCAGGGGCACCTGGGTCATGGTGAACAAAAAGGTCAGGACGGTGAGGCCCAGGGAAATGGAAATGGGCATTCCTGTCAGCATCAGGGCGAGCAGGAGCCCAAAGATGATGGCGGCGTTCATTGACGGCCTCCCTTCTTACCGTGCTTCACATCGTGCATGTGCAGGTTGTCGTCCATGGCATACACGTCCACATCCACCGGCAGGGCTTCACCCTCGTCCAGGCCATCCACATGGCCGTGGTCGTGGTGGGGCAGTTCGCCGGTACGCAGGAAACCCCAGGTCACCTGCAGGAAGCGGAAGCACATCAGGCTGGAGCCCAGGGGAATCGCGCCATACACGATCCAGGTAGGCCACTCCAGATCGGGGGTGGTGGGGCCTTCGGGCACATCCCCCAGTTCGGCGCCGGTGAACTGGAGCCAGGCGTAGTGGGCGCCGTTCTCCCAGACAAAATGGCCGCCCAGGGTGGCGACGATGCCGGTAAACAGGGCACCGGCCAACAAGCCGAGCACAATGAACTTGGCCCGATTCTGGTCAGACAGGCGGTTGATCAGCACATCGACCCCCACGTGGATGCCGGTACGCACCCCGTAGGCCGCGCCAAACTTGGCCATCCAGACGAACATGATGATGCACAGTTCCTGAGCCCAGCTGAAGTTGAGGGACAGGAGCCAATCCTGCACCCCGGGAATGCTAAGCCCCGCCAGATAGCGGTGCAGCACCGACAAAAAGATGATGAGCGTGGCACCGCCCATCAGGAAGGTGATGATCCACTCTTCCAGACGATCAAGAATCTTCATGGTCTTCCTCGCAGAAGGTGCGTCTCCCTTACAGGGAAACGCAAGACGAGCGCCGGCCTGCTCCAGCGGCGGAGCAGGCCGGTTCAGCGACAGCGGCTTACAGCTTGGCCGGGTCGAAGCCGGTTTCCTTGTAGATGGACTGGATCAGATCCTTGCCGATCCGGCTTTCCATCTTCTGATGCACCGGCACCATGGCCTTCTTGAAAGCCAGCTTCTCGTCCTTGGTCGGCATGTACACCTGGGTCTTGCCGCTCTTGCGAATGGCTTCCAGGGACTTGTCGTTTTCTTCCTGGGCGATCTTGTTGGCGTAGGCGGTGGATTCCTTCATCGCCTGCTCCAGGCTGGCACGCACATCGGCGGGCAGACCATCCCAGAACTTCTTGTTGGCGATCACCGCATAACCCAGATAACCGTGGTCGGTCACGCTCAGATGCTTCTGCACTTCATGCATCTTCTGGGTGTACATATTGGAGTGGGGATTTTCGGTGCCATCCACCACGCCGGTCTGGAGCGCCTGATAAACCTCGGAGAAAGCCATCACCTGGGGCAGACCACCCACCGAGCGGATCTCCTCTTCCAGCACCTTGGAAGACTGGATGCGCAGCTTCTTGCCCTTCAGATCTGCGGGCGTATGGATGGGGGTATTGGCCGAGAAGGACTTGAAACCATTGTCCCAGTAAGCCAGCCCCACGATGCCCTTGGGCTCCAGCTTCTTCAGGATGCTGGCGCCCACGGGGCCCTGGGTGATTCGGTGCAGTTCGGTGTAATCATCAAAGATGTAGGGGAGATCGAACACCTCGAACTCCTTCACGCCCAGGGGGCCGAACTTGGCGAGGGACGGGGCCAGCATCTGCACCGCGCCCAGCTGCAGGGCTTCCAGCTCCTCCTTGTCCTTGTAGAGGGCGCTGTTGGCGTACACCTCCACCTTGACCTTGCCCTTGGTCAGCTCTTCAGCACGCTTCTTGAAGAACTCAGACGCCTTGCCCTTGGGGGTATCCGCCGCAACGACATGACTGAACTTGATGACGATGGGGGATTGGGCAAAAGCACTACCTGCACAAATGCCGAGGGCTGCCAGGCCGAATACAAGGCTACGCAATTTCATGGTTTGTCTCCGTTTTTGATTATTTAAGTAGTTTTCATGCCGTAAATTCAGGCAGACTACGCGCAAAGTATCGGCAGTGACGTAAGGTAACTTCAATTGTGGATAGCCTCATTGTGGAAAACCGCAATGTCACAGTGCACAAACCGCGTGTGGAAACTGCGAATAGCCCGAACGCCGGCAAACAGCGATAAGTAAGGCCCAGACCATCCGTGATTCCGAATCCCTTGCAACACGCCCACCCCAACGGCCCCACATCTCCCCCGCCCAGCTG
>JAJTBM010000362.1 GCA_021286885.1 Rhodocyclales bacterium | reverse complement strand
CATGCAAACTCCCATTTCCTACAAAGACGCCGGCGTGGACATCGATGCCGGCGATGCCCTGGTCGACCGCATCAAGCCCTTCGCCAAGCGCACCATGCGCCCGGAGGTGCTGGGCGGCATCGGCGGTTTCGGCGCCCTGTTCGAGATCTCCAAGAAGTTCAAGGAGCCGGTGCTGGTTTCCGGCACCGACGGCGTGGGCACCAAGCTCAAGCTGGCCTTCCAGCTCAATAAGCACGACACCGTGGGCCAGGATCTGGTGGCCATGAGCGTCAACGACATCCTGGTGCAGGGCGCAGAGCCCCTGTTCTTCCTGGACTACTTTGCCTGCGGCAAGCTGGACGTAGACACCGCCGCCACCGTGGTGCAGGGCATTGCCCAGGGTTGCGAGCTGTCCGGCTGCGCCCTGATCGGTGGTGAAACCGCCGAAATGCCCAGCATGTACCCCGATGGCGAATACGATCTGGCCGGCTTCGCCGTCGGCGCAGTCGAAAAGAGCCAGATCATCGACGGTTCCACCATCCGTCCGGGTGACGTGGTGCTGGGTCTTGCTTCCAGCGGCGCCCACTCCAACGGCTACTCCCTGATTCGCAAGGTCATCGAAGTGGCCAAGCCCGATCTGGATGCCGACTTCCACGGTCGCAAGATGCGCGACGTGATCATGGAGCCCACCCGGATCTACGTGAAGTCCCTGCTGTCCCTGATGGAAAAGCGTGCCGGTCTGGTGAAGGGCATGGCCCACATCACCGGCGGCGGCCTGCTGGAGAACATCCCCCGCGTGCTCGCCGACAACCTGACCGCCGTCCTCAAGAAAGACGCCTGGACCCTGCCGCCCCTGTTCCAGTGGCTGCAACAGGCCGGCAACGTGGATGCCCAGGAAATGTACCGGGTGTTCAACTGCGGTATCGGCATGGCCGTGATCGTGGCTGCTGAAGATGCTGAGTTCGCCGCTGCTGAGCTGCGTGCCTCCGGCGAAACCGTGTTCGTGCTCGGCACCGTGGAAGCCCGCGCCGAAGGCCAAGCCCAGACCGTGGTGATCTGATGATCTGATCCGGATCAGATCTTCGTCTGAAGGTCGTATCCCCCAAACCCCGACGTGCCCTGGGCCGTCGGGGTTTTTGTTGTGTGGTGCGTGATTTCACCTGCGCGCTTGCGCGTTTGCCCGCCTGCCCCTTGAAGTTTGCTGGCCGTCCCCCATCTGGGTTTCAGACCAAGATTTGCCGGCACTCAAGGAGGCCAAGATGCGTTTCGACAAGCTCACCACCAAATTCCAGCAAGCCATTCAGGAGGCCCAGAGCCTCGCGCTTGGTAACGATCAGCAGTTCATCGAACCGGTGCACCTGCTGCTGGCGCTGCTCCAGCAGGAAGACGGCAGCACCCGTTCCCTGCTCCAGCGGGCAGGCGTTAGCGTGCCGGCCCTCCAGCAGGCCCTGGGGCGTGCCCTGGAGCGCCTGCCCAAAGTGCAGGGGCATGGGGGCGAGGTGTCCATCGGGCGGGATCTGGGCAATCTGCTCAACCTGACTGACAAGGCCGCCCAGCAGCGGGGCGACGAATTCATCGCCAGCGAGATGTTCCTGCTCGCCCTGGCCGACGACAAGGGCGAGGCGGGGCGTTTGCTCAAGGAAGCCGGCCTCACCAAAAAAGCGCTGGAGCAGGCCGTTGAGGCCGTGCGCGGCGGCCAGAATGTGGATTCTGCCGAGGCCGAAGGCCAGCGCGAGGCCCTCAAGAAGTATTGCCTCGACCTCACCGAGCGGGCCCGTCAGGGCAAGCTGGACCCGGTGATTGGCCGGGATGATGAAATCCGCCGGGCGGTGCAGATCCTGCAACGTCGCACCAAGAACAACCCGGTGCTGATCGGCGAACCCGGGGTGGGCAAGACCGCCATCGTGGAAGGCCTGGCCCAGCGCATCGTGAATGATGAAGTGCCCGAAAGCCTCAAGGGCAAGCGGGTGCTGGTGCTGGACATGGCCGGGCTGCTGGCCGGGGCCAAGTACCGGGGCGAGTTTGAGGAACGCCTCAAGGCGGTGCTCAACGACATCGCCAAGGACGAAGGTCGGATCATCCTGTTCATCGACGAGATCCACACCATGGTGGGCGCCGGCAAGGCCGAGGGCGCCATCGACGCCGGCAACATGCTCAAGCCGGCCCTGGCCCGCGGCGAGCTGCACTGCATCGGCGCCACCACCCTGGACGAATACCGCAAGTACATCGAGAAGGATGCCGCCCTGGAGCGCCGCTTCCAGAAGGTGCTGGTGGATGAGCCCAGCGTGGAATCCACCATCGCCATCCTGCGCGGCCTGCAGGAAAAGTACGAGCTGCACCACGGGGTGGATATCACCGACCCGGCCATTGTGGCCGCTGCTGAACTCTCCCAGCGCTACATCACCGACCGCTTCCTGCCCGACAAGGCCATCGACCTGATCGACGAGGCCGCCGCCCGGATCAAGATGGAGATCGACTCCAAGCCGGAGGTGATGGACAAGCTGGAGCGCCGCCGCATTCAGCTCGAAATCGAACAGCTGGCGGTCCAGAAGGAAAAGGACGAGGCTTCCCTCAAGCGTCTGGGCCTGATCGAAGAAGAAATCGCCCGAATCAAGAAGGAATATTCGGATCTGGAGGAAATCTGGAAGGCCGAGAAGTCGGCTGTCCAGGGCTCGGCCCACATCAAGGAAGAAATCGACCGGATCAAGGCCGACATCACCCGCTTCCAGCGGGAAGGCAAGCTCGACAAGGTGGCCGAACTGCAATACGGCCAGCTGCCCCAGCTCGAATCCCAGCTCAAGAAGGCCGAGGCCCATGGGGATGCCAAGCCCGCCAACACGCTGCTGCGTACCCAGGTGGGCGCCGAGGAAATCGCCGAAGTGGTGAGCCGCGCCACGGGCATCCCGGTGTCCAAGATGATGCAGGGCGAGCGCGAAAAGCTGCTCCAGATGGAAGACCGGCTGCACCAGCGGGTGATCGGTCAGGATGAGGCGGTGCGTCTGGTGTCGGATGCGATCCGGCGTTCCCGGGCGGGGCTGTCTGACGAAAACAAGCCTTACGGTTCCTTCCTCTTCCTCGGGCCCACCGGGGTGGGCAAGACTGAGCTGTGCAAGGCTTTGGCCGAGTTTCTGTTTGATAGCGAGGAACACCTCATCCGCATCGACATGAGCGAGTTCATGGAGAAGCATTCGGTGGCCCGCCTGATCGGGGCGCCTCCGGGCTATGTGGGGTATGAGGAGGGCGGTTATCTCACCGAGCAGGTGCGGCGCAAGCCTTATTCGGTGATCCTGTTCGATGAGGTGGAAAAGGCCCACCCGGACGTGTTCAACGTGCTGCTGCAGGTGCTGGATGACGGGCGCATGACCGACGGCCAGGGGCGCACCGTGGATTTCAAGAACACGGTGATCGTGATGACCTCCAACCTGGGCAGCCAG
>JAJTBM010000361.1 GCA_021286885.1 Rhodocyclales bacterium | reverse complement strand
TGGCTCGGCCTCCTGGAGGCCCGCCACGGCCAGTCCATTCAATTGGGGCTGGACCGGGTGCGCCAGGTGCTGGCCGCCCTGAACCGCCCCAAGACCTGCCCGGTCTTCCTGGTGGGCGGCACCAACGGCAAGGGCTCCACCTGCGCCTTCCTTGAAGCCATCCTGCTGGCCGCTGGCTACAAGGTGGGGCTGTACACCTCGCCCCATCTGATCCGCTACAACGAGCGCGTGCGCATCAACGGTCGCGAGATCGAAGACGCGCCGCTGGTGCAGGCCTTTGGTGAAGTCGAGCTTGCCCGGGGCGACATTCCGCTCACTTACTTCGAGCATGGCACCCTGGCGGCCTGGGCGGCCTTTGCCCACGCCGGGCTGGACGCCATCATCCTCGAAGTGGGGTTGGGTGGCCGACTCGATGCGGTGAACGTGTTCGATCCGGATTGTTCCATCGTCACCAGTGTGGCCCTGGATCACATGGACTACCTGGGCGACACCCGGGAAGCCATCGGCTTCGAGAAGGCCGGGATCTTCCGTCCGGGTCGTCCGGCCATCTGCGGCGATCCCATGCCGCCCGAAACCCTGGTGGATCATGCCCGGGACATCGGTGCCGAATTGCGCGTGAGTGGCCGGGATTTCGGCTTCTCCGGCGATCAGGGGCAATGGACGTTCTGGGTGACAGGCGGAACCCGGCGCGGCGGGCTGGCCTATCCGGCCCTGCGTGGGGTGAATCAGCTGCTCAACGCCTCGGCGGTCATGGCGGCCTGCGATGCGGTGCGCGACCTGCTGCCCATCTCCATGCAGGCGGTGCGCCAAGGGCTGATGCTGGTGGATTTGCCCGGGCGCTTCCAGGTGCTGCCGGGTCGTCCCTCGGTGATCCTGGACGTGGCCCACAACCCCCAGGCTGCGGCAGTGCTCAATGAAAACCTCGCCAGCATGGGCTTCTTCCCGGAGACCTGGGCAGTGGTGGGCATGCTCGCCGACAAGGATGTGGCCGGTACCCTTCAGTTTCTGAAGGAGCGGGTCGATCATTGGCTGGTCTGCACCCTGCCTGGCCCGCGTGGCCTGGAGGCTGCACGGCTGGCCGATATTCTGGGCGAGCTGGGCGTTTCCGCTGAGCGCATCCAGACCTTTGTAGCCCCTGCGGCTGCCTATGCGCACGCCCAGGAAAAGGCTGCAGAGGGTGATAGAATTGTCGTTTTTGGTTCTTTCCTGACCGTCGCCGATGTGCTGGCGACCCGGAAAGCAGCCACGGTATAGGCTTGCAGCACAAATCGAATGGCAGATAGCAGCGAAAACCTGGACATCAAAAAGCGCGCCCGGCGGCGGCTGGTGGGCGCCTCCGCGCTCGCCCTGGCGGCTGCGGTGGTGTTGCCCATGGTGATGGATCACGATCCGCGTCCTCCGGTCCAGGATGTGCAAGTCCGTATTCCGGGGCAGGGGCCGGCGGCGCCGGGCCCCATGTTGCGTCCGGTGACTCCATCGCCTGAGTCCGCCCCGGCCGAGGCGGGTGTGCCACCGCTGCCCCCGTCCGGGCCCGAGCTCTTGCCCCCGGTGCGCAAGCCCGAGCCCGCCCGGGTTGAGCCCAAGCCTTTGGTAAAGCCTGAGCCCAAGCCCGAAGTGCGTAAGCCGGAGCCCAAGCCCGAGCCAAAGAAGCCCGAGCCCAAGCCTGAGCCGAAAAAACCGGAACCCAAGCCCGAACCCAAGCTGGAGCCTAAAAAGCCGGAGCCCAAGAAGCCGGAGCCCAAGCCCGAACCCAAGCCGGAGCACAAACCCGAGCCTAAAAAGCCGGAACCCAAGCCCGAGCCCAAACCGGAGCCGAAAAAGCCCGAACCCAAACCCGAACCCAAGCCTGAGCCCAAGGCCGAGTCCAAACCGGACAAAAAAGCCCAGGCCGAGGCGGAGCGTGTTCAGGCCCTCCTGACCGGCGGCGCCAAGAGCAGCGGCGGTGATAAGGCTGCGGCTGACAAGGATGCCCGCAAAGAGGGGGGCGCCAGTCCCCACACCATCATTGCTGGCGCCTACAAGGACGAAGCGAATGTGGCCAACCTGCGTGCCAAGTTGAAGGCCCAAGGTTTGCCCAGCTATACCGAAACCGTGGGCGACAAGGTGCGGGTGCGCGTGGGCCCCTTCCCCAACAAGGCTGCTGCCGACAAGGCGGCCGAGCAGGTCCAGAAACTGGGCGTGCCGGCCACCGTGGTGGGCAAGCCCTGATCTGCGTAGTTGCCCTTGAACGGATTTGATTACTTGCTGATGGCCCTGGCGGGCCTGTCGGCCGCGCTGGGTTTCTGGCGTGGGCTGGTGTCCGAAGTCATTGCCCTGGGCGCCTGGGTGGTGGCTTTCATGGTGGCACGGGCTTTCAGTCCTGAGCTTCAGCCCCATCTCAAGGGATGGGTGCAGCAGGATTTCCTCCAGAGCGTACTGGCTTTTGTATTGATTTTTGTACTGGTGCTCCTGCTGGCCAGCATGGCCCGCTGGTTGTTGAAGGAGCTGCTCCAGGCCATAGGCCTGGGCTTTGTTGATCGCCTCCTGGGTGCCTGTTTTGGTGCCTTGCGGGGCGGGTTGATCATTTATGCAGTGGCATTGGCCGTAGGACTCTTCGGCCTTGCAAAACATGCTTGGTGGCGTGGGGCCAGCCTTTCAGCTCCGCTGGAAGTTGCCGTAATCGCAAGCAAATCCTGGCTTCCCGCCGCTCTGGCTCAAAGACTTGAATACCGATAAGGTGATCTGAAAAATGTGTGGCATTCTGGGTGTAGTAGCGAAAAATCCTGTTAACCAGCTCCTCTACGATGGGCTGCTGGTGCTCCAGCACCGGGGGCAGGATGCGGCGGGTATCGCCACCGCCGAAAACGGTCGCTTCCACATGCACAAGGCTTCCGGGCTGGTGCGTGACGTGTTCCGCACCCGCAACATGCGGGATCTGCCCGGTAACTGGGGTATTGGCCATGTGCGTTACCCGACCGCCGGCTCGGCCTCTTCGGTGGCCGAATCCCAGCCCTTCTACGTGAACTCCCCCTTCGGCCTGATGCTGGCCCACAACGGGAACCTGACCAACGCAGAAGCGCTCAAGAAGGAAATGTTCCTGTCGGACCTGCGCCATATCAACACCAATTCCGACTCGGAAGTGCTGTTGAACGTGCTGGCCCATGAACTCCAGGCAGCTGCCAACACCTTCAAGCTGGATGCGGAAACCGTGTTCACCGCGGTGGAAGGCGTGCATCGCCGGGTCAAGGGTGCCTACGCAACCGTGGCGCTGATCTCCGGCACCGGGCTGCTGGCCTTCCGCGACCCCTTCGGCATTCGCCCCCTGGTGATCGGCCGCAACGAAACCCCCGAAGGCCCCGAGTGGATGGTGGCTTCCGAAAACGTTGCCCTGGACGTGCTGGGCTTCAAGCGGGTGCGTGACGTGGAGCCGGGTGAGGCCATTCTGATCGACGCCGACGGCAACTTCCACAGCCGTCAGT
>JAJTBM010000360.1 GCA_021286885.1 Rhodocyclales bacterium | reverse complement strand
GAGTTGAATTGAAGGGTTAATGTTGTTTTTATAGCTTGTATGGGTCTTTGTCGAATTGGGTAGGTGTGCGGGTGAATTTGATGAGCCTGATGTTGCATTTTACGACACGGGATCGCCCAGTGCTGCAAGCATGGCGTTGGCAATCAGAATGTTTTTGAGGCCCACATAGCTTAGCATGTCGACCCAGCCGGCCTTGCGATAGGTCAAGCCCCACCATGGACCATCTTTGACATACGGTTTGGTGTGCAGGCGTATCCCACTCTCTACCAAAGACCATAGCGTCCAGCCCAAGGCCATGGTGCGTGAGCCGACCAGGCCCTGAAAGGTCATGGACCAAGCGATCACCAGCATCCCTATCAGCAGTGCGGCCAGGGCAAAACGAGGTGCATCTTGTTGAGGCGCAAAATCCCAGGGCCATAGATGGGCCAGCAGTTCTGCGCCCAGGCGGGCAAGGCCACGCCGGGCCCCATAGGGGGGTTCGCGTAGCTGTTCCGGGTCGGCGATGGTCATGGTTTGGGCTCCTGGGAAGCGAAAAGACGTTCTGAGGGCGCCGGGGTGTAATACCCCCGGGGGTCGATGGGCGTCAGAGGAATATGTACCCTGTCTCGGTAGCGTTTCTCCACCAGTAAGGGCGGGCAGATCTGGGGATCGTAGAAAGTGCGTTGGCAATCCAGGCAGGCCATGCATTCCCGATTGTCGATGTTGCCGTTGTGATCGATGGCTTGGGCTTGGCAGCGTTTGGCGCAGCTGTTGCATTCCAGGCATTCGAGCTTGCGTTTGAGCCCAAACCAGCGAAAAGTGCTCGGCATGGCTAGGGCCGCCCCCAGAGGACAAATGTATTTGCAGTAAGGGCGTTCCATCAGGAGTGATAGGCCCAGGATGAGTGCTGCAAAACCTATCCCCGGAATATGACCATTTTCCCCAACCGGATGGAACACCGTGTCGAAGGGTTCCAGCGCGCTCAGCCAGTCCAGCTCTGTATTTCCAAAAAGCCCGCCCAGCAGTAGTGCCAGGAAAAGCACGTATTTGATCTTGCTCAGCGGGCGGTGCAGGGCCATGGGGAGCTGAAACTGGAAACGCCCTAGCCCCAGAAGCCGGGCCAGTTGATGCAGCAAGGCGGTGAGGGCGCCAAAGGGGCAGAGCCAACCGCAGAACAGGCCGCGTCCCCAGATCAGGGTGGTGGTGATGATGAACACCCAGCACATGAAGATCAGCGGTTCCGATAAAAACAACTCCCAGCGCCAGTCATCCACCAAAGCATGAAACCAGGTGAGCACTTGGGTGATGGAAACTTGCGCCAGGGCGTGGAAGCCTAAATAGGTGACGCTGAACAGCCATATCACCTGACGCAGCCCGGGGAGAAGCTGGCGCCCTTCCCGGGCGGCCCAGCGGGCGAGGGTGTCCCGCTGCCAGTAAAGACAGGACAGCAGCAACATCACCAGACCCAGGACCAGGCTGCTACGGCCACGCTGGTGCCAGATATCACGCGTGCTGATGCCTGGGGCTTCGAACTCGTCGCCTACCGGGCGCAGGCCCAGCTGACCAAAGCCCGGGATGTGCAGCGTATAAGCCAGACGTTGGCTGTTATGGGCAATGGTGCGATTGATGGCGAGCACCGTGACCGTGGCGCCCGTCATACCGTCGCTGGTACCGTTGTCTTCATCTTCAGCGCGGGGGATTTGGCCGGCCAGCAGGCCTTTGTAGCGATCCAGAAACGCTTGCAGATGCTGGTTGGCGAATCCGGTGCGTAGTGCGGGTTCGGCTTGGTGCTCTACCAGTAGGCCGGTGTAACGACCGTTGTAGTCCAGCCCAATCAATACCCGCAAAGGGTGGCCCGAATAACCCGGGGCAGGGTCGCTCAGCACTACATAGCCCACGATTTCCTGCCCGCCGCCAGGTTTTGGGCGCAGGCCCAGAAGATGGGGTGTGGGCAGAAGATGAGTTTCGAACTGCTGGGCTCCAGGCAGTACGCGCTGACAGGTCTGGAACGTTTGGCACCACTGGGCCACACGCTGTTCGGCCGAGGGGGCTTCTCCTGATGCGCCTAAAGAAGGCGGTGTATGAACGAACAAAAGCAGGGGTAGCAGCCATGGGGCGAACCAGGGCAGCCAAGCCTGGTGAGGGCGTGTCGCAGGGGTGTTCATTGGGGCTCCATCGGACGGCTTTTTAATAGTGGGTTGAATGCCGTGCGCTTACGGAGCATAGGAAGTGCGCCGTGGGGCAGACATTTTGGCCGTCTCGGGGATGAGAATTTACACCGTTTAACCTCTTTCGTGCGCCCGCTTTGCCTGTCAGTAGACGCTAATTTTTCAAAAATGTGGTTTTTATGACAAAGGCGCCCTTAGGTCGGACGTCCTTGGCCTGCCTGCAACAAGACAAGAAGGGCCCCTTCGCCCCCATCGTGGGGCTTGGCCTGGCAGAAGGCCAGGATGTCTTCCCGCTGGGCCAGCCAGCCCCGGGAAAGCTGCTTGAGGATGGGAATGCGCCCCGGCGAACCGTGGCCCCGCCCATGCACCACCCGCAGGCAGCGTTTGCCCTGGTGGAGGGCGAGGGCGATGAACTGGGCGAGACTGGCCCGGGCTTCGTCCCGGTTCATCCCGTGCAGATCCAGTTCGGCCTGCACCACCCAGCGTCCCCGGCGCAGGTCGGTGAGCACCCGGCGCGGCAGGCCAGTACGCAGATAGGCGGCCTCGTCCCCCATGTCCAGCCGGTCTTCAAAGCTGAGGGGCGCTTCCAGGGTTTCGCGCAGTACCGATTGTTCGTCTTCCTCGCGCTTGATGGGGCGCGGTGCGGGTTGCGGCTTGTGGATCTCGGCCAGGCCTTTGTCCTTGAGGGGCTGGACGGCGCCCGCCAACTGGCGGAAAAGCCGGGCTGGATCGTTCAGCACTTCTTCCGGCAGCACGGCGGCGGGGCCGGGCGTGGCCTGACTGCCCAGGGCATCCAGCAGGGGGCGGGCCCGCTGGGCAGATAGATCGGCCCGGTTAAAGTCTTTGATGGGCGCGACCTCCCCCAGACTGGCCCGGAACAGGGCCGCCGGATCATTCGGGTCGAAGTGCACCCGAGGGCGTATGGGCTCGGGCAGATGCTCGGGCTTTTGCGGGCGGGGGATGGGGGTGGGGCGGGGGCGGCCCGGTTCGGCCCGTTCCGGGGCCTGCAGCCGGCGCACGCCACCGATTTCCTTGTGAAACAGGGCTAGATCGGCTTCTGCTGCGGAGGTGGGGGCGCCCTCAGTGGGCTGCTTGGAGGACGCTTTCCCGCGTCCGGGCTTGGTGGGCGAGGGGAGGGTGTTGCGCAGCGCCTTCAGGGCGGCAAAGGGGGAGGGGGTCTTGTCCTTGGCCATGACTAAGCTGATCTAGGCTGATACGGGAACGGGGCAGATAAAAACGGATGGAGGGGCTGAGCGGGTCACCCAAACGGGGCTCCCAACAAAAACGGACCGGCAAGCCGGCCCGTTGATGGGGTGTGTGA
>JAJTBM010000008.1 GCA_021286885.1 Rhodocyclales bacterium | reverse complement strand
CGTGGGTCGATGTTTGATGTTATGGAGCAGCAACGATGTTACGCAGCAGGGCAGGCGCCCTAAAACAAAGTTAGGTACATCAGGAGTATTCAGGTGAAGCTTGATAGCTTAAAAGGCCATAACGATTACCACGACAGCGATGGTACGCCTTTAAATTTTTGCGCCAAGAGGAAAACTATCCACTACGACGGAGTGAGAATTATCCTAGATAGCCTTCCATACTTAATTAATGAAAGCAGCGGAGATATTTACTTCTCAATCCCAGCCATGCAAATTATAAAGGATTATTATGAGCGCGCAAAAAAACAAGGAAAAACGGAAGTTAGAATAAATCAATTTGGAAATTTTAACAGAGGAAGGCTTTCTGTTGCAGGTAAAACAAAATTCAGATACTCACCAGCCGAGCATTTTTTTATTCCTGGATTAATAAGGAATATTCCTTCGGACGGCTATTTGACTCCTGTTTATTTTGAGAATCATGTCTTAGTTAAGTTCGAGCATGCGAATGGCTATACGCTGGAAAAACACACAGCAAGCGCTGGCCGCATCCATGGACCCAATGACATCAATATCCCTTACGGAGTCAATAAAAGCGGTTTTGTAATTATGTGGCTAGGGGATATTGTAAGTTTTCCAGAGAACGAACTTCTTTATTTATACTCCGCAAATGTGGAGCCTAAGTATGACATTCATTCAGATTTTTATCGAAATCAAATACTAGGGGAATGGCTGTAAAAAATACCTAACAAGTCATCCAAGCGGACCCGCCAAAGCGGGACGCTTAATTCCAACGTTAGGCGCAAAGAATATGAGCACCGAGCAACCGGCGATTTGGCCTTCGTTTCAGGTCTTTTACATACAGAGCATGCTGTTCAACAGCTCTTCTGCTGTACGCTCAATCGCCCGACTGGAGTCGATATTTAGCAAGCTGCCGGAACAGATCACTGAGGAAGACATCAGTCGATTACCGACAAAAGCGATACTCAACGAACTCCAAAACATGGTTCTTCAAAGTGCAGCGCTATCTCGCTATTTCTGGCCTGTACGCAAGGGCCATGAAGCCCGAGCTGGCCGGCTTCGAGAGGCTTTTGCAATGGACGAGAACAGCCCGCTTTTTAATCGAGACCTTCGAAATGCTCTCGAGCATTTCGATGAGCGCTTGGACCACTACGTGGCTGCAGGTCTCGTTGGCTATGTCTTCCCCGAGTACGTCGGAGCCAAGCCCAAAGAGGATGGAGTGCCTGGACACTTCTTTCGTGCGTATTTTCCAGACACAGGAGAATTTCGCCTTTTAAACGAAGAGTTCAAAATTCAGCCTCTCGCTGACGAACTCCTCTTCGTTCACCACCATCTGACAACCCTTGATCAGAATGGCGGCATGCTCCGCAATCCCAACCGCGAAGCTGAAGGCGATCAAGAGTGAATAGAAATAGCCCGCGCCGAACTGGGCGGCCAAGCGGACGCCAACACTGGCCATGCCTTAGGCATTTTTATGGCCAGTGTTGGCACCCTCCGCACCTTCGGTGCTCCGGCGCCGCTTACCTTGGGCGTTAAGCGATCATGGTTGCTATAAGCTCGTCCCAAGAAGTACTTGTTGCTGTTCGCGAAGCTGCTGTTGAATTTTGGAGTGCCACCGATCCACTTGAAGTTAACACGACAGGCTCATTCGGAAATACCCCGATCTTTACCGTTATTTCCTGGGGCGATTTGGAGGCCGTGGGTGTGTTACTTAAAGCTGGTGCTGAAATTAACTACTCAGGTGAACACGGAGAAACTCCACTACACCACGCGATTCAAATGGGACATTTTGATATTGCTCGCTATCTTGTTAGTCGTGGTGCAGATACGGAGGCAACAAATGTTGAGGGTAAAACACCGCGTGATTGTTGCTGGGAAGGAGAGTGGGATGGAATTTTCGGTGAAAGCCAAACCTAAAAATCGCCTAACCCATCATTCAAGCGGGACGCATAACGGCGCCCCTTAATTCAAACCTTAGAGGTTTCTCTCTTGTCTGTTGCATCGCCATTTTTTGAAGCTCTGATTGGCAAGACTGTTTCGCATGTCTGGTGCGGTCACGGGTCAGCAATATTCCTTGAGTTTGGAAAGCTCACGCCAAGCACAAGAAAAGACAACCCTCCCGGCCAGCCCGTCGGCGAGCTAAGCCTGATGATCGAGTGGAGTTGGCGCATAGAGCGTCCTAAATCAATCTTGGGTGGTAGTTGGAGCTCCGAAGGTCGGTGGCCTGGAATGTTTGAAAAGTTAAAAGGCGCCACTGTTTCGGAAGTTCAGCTCTATGGCCAGCTTCCTGAAATTTGCGTCTCTCTTTCCAATGGCCTTCGAGTTGCATCCTTCATGACTGCCGAAGGGCAACCCGAATGGGCCCTCATTGCGCATCAACCAAAGATCGGTAATCTGTGTGTCAAAAGAGGTTCTCTGTATGTTAAGCCACCAAACCTCTAACCCTGCAGTCGAGGGGACGGCCAGCAAGCTGGCTTCCCTCGCTACGCTCGGCGCCCCCTCACTTCCACGTTAGAGGGCACATGGTCTATCTGGTACTCACACGCAATGGCTACGAGGAACTCATTAAGCAGTTTCAATGCGTGCCATCACCACTATGGGTAAATAAGGACATTCTTTCCGAAACCGAACTTAGTTCTCTTCGGAACTCAGGCATGGTGCTCACGGATTTCATTTACCGCATCACGCCATCAGACACTCAAGAGGTTTCAGAGGCTGCCTATACCGTTAAAGAGCACCACCCCAACGAAAGCGTGTGGGTCGAGTATGTCCCAGCCCTCTAACATCCCGGTCAAGGCGCAGCCTTCGGCTGCTGGGACGTCCCGCAGGCGGGCCGCCCCTTACCTATAAGGTTATACCGCTTAAAAACACACCGAGAGAAATCAAATTGGCACATCTGACTGACATGGAAGAGCAACTAGCGAGGATTCCTGGAACTGACATTCGCGACTACATGCGTGAAGCAATGAGTTGCTATATGTCAGAAGCCTACCGTGACGCCTTAGTTCTTAGTTACATCGCCTTATTCGACGACTTACTGGCAAAGCTGGGTGAGTTGGGAAACGTAAATGCGGCAGCAAAGACGATATTTACAGAGGCCACAAGGAAAAAGACTGACCAAGATGTATACGAAAGCTACCTGATAGATCAACTGACATCCAAGAGTCTCATTTCTGTTCTCGACTCGTCTTTTCTTAGAACCTGTTCACAATCAATTCCATGTCGTAAACTACGGCATGAGAAAAAGATACCCCATCGATATCAGCAAGGAGGCCTTTGAAGAAGTCAGGCCATTGCTGGAAAGCGTGCGCAAGCAAACTAAGCCACGGACGGTTGATTTGTATGAGGTTTTTTGCGGCGTCCTGTATTTGCTGAAAAGCGGCTGCCAGTCGTTCATTTGCCTGGATCGAGAAATGCCGACGTTTATGGAAAAACTGCGAGCGTAAACTCAACACCAGCTTGCAGTTCATCCACTTGGCCTTTCTCGTCCTTTTGCTCAAAAGATCGTGAACAGGCTCTTAGAACACTCCATTCCGATACTGGCGCTTCTGCTAAGCCTCCTGATCATTCGTGGAAGAAGGCGTCACCTGCGCCTAAAGAACGCATGCGAAGCAGCTTTCAGTCGAGTCTATGCCACGCATCCCTCCCCACCAAGCTTCGAGATGTCGTATTCGTACGGATACCCAGCCTTTAAGATCACATTTGAATCAAAGCTACAACTCGAAACCGCAACACACACCGGGATAAACAAGGAATTCAAGCGAGAAATCAATGCATTGTGCAAGGGACTAGGCTCCAAAGAGCGGCCTTTTACAGCCGATTCGGGAGTGTTCTTTACCTATCAAGGCTGGTTGGAAGAGCAGCTCTCCCGAGTTAAATCTGAGCAAAGCCAGACGAAGTGAAGCGTAACTCTTCACCCGCACGAATTTTCATCGCCATGGCACCGAAAATATCAGACGGCAAAAACGTCTAATACCGAAAAATCTAAAAGTAAGCGCCGGGTAAAGTTGGTGCTATTTTCGCGGTTATGTGTTGGTTGGCGGCAACGAGGGTTTGCCTGGCATTGCACTACTCTTACGCAAAACTCGGTGTGGCGCCGGCGCGCTAACTAAACGCTGAGCCTCATAGAGGTACATCATGATTCCTCAAAGCTGCTTACTCATTGAAACAAAGAAGTTTCCAATCATGCCTGGTGAAGATCAGGAGATCATCAACGAACGATTGTATGGAAAGGCGCTATGCCAATATCTCGCATCTGCCTTACCAGATGCTGGCTTAGACGTACAGTCTTACTGCGCAGAAGATTGGGGTTGGTGGTTAGATGTCCAGCGCGGCGCCTTTAAAATGGGGCTATGCATATATTCTGATCCGGACGCCAAGCTGGACCCCGAGCGATACGCTATTCTCCCATCGGTGAAACAGCAGAAAAAATGGTCATGGTCAAAATTTAAAACAATAGACCTCTCGGCAGACGTATTGGAATTTGTAGCTATCGTAGAAAAAGTCCTAAAAAGCGACAAAGACATTCCGGTTGTAACAAGGCATGATGATTATCCGTTTGAATAAGGGCCCAACCTATCCATCAACACGGACACCACGGCGGGTCTATTGGCTAATCCGCATTGGTTTGCTGCGTTAGCCCTCCACCAGACTGTCGCGCACACTGCAATCCATCAACTCGCGTGTACGTTCCAACTGCGCCCGTGACAAATCCGGGCGATTTGCCAAGACATTGCGCATCCACTCCTCATGAATCTGTTGCGTCCATCGGGCACGGTACAAATCGGCCATCGCCAAGCGCATTAGCAGATCACGCAACGGCGCCGGATACAGCACACACGCGTCGTACACCGCCGAAAAACTGCTCATTTCAATAGCCCATGCTCAATTCTTGTGCCTGGGCTGCCAGTTCATCCAGTGCGCGGGAGCGTTCTGCATCGATGCGCTGCTTGTAGGCCATCAGATCCTGGTAATAGACACGCCGGTGAGTGCCTACCTTGTGGAAGGGGATGGAGCCACCGTCGAGCAGTTTGATCAGATCGGGGCGGGAGACATGGAGCATGTCGGCGGCTTCCTGGGTGGTCATTTCTGCGTGCACGGGAATCAGACTCACTGCATTGCCCTGGGCCATTTCAGCAAGGATGTCGATCAGAAGTCGGTAAGCGGCGGTGGGCACCTGGACGGCCTCATGCTCACCGCGCTGGTCGATGACTCGAACGGCCTGGGTCTGCTCCTGGCTGCTGAGATACAGGGACAACAATCGGCTGCTGTCTTTGGCCAACGTGATTTCGGCCTCGGTGGGGAGGCTGGTTGTTGAGCTCTTATACATGATGTGCGGTATGTGCGGTGGTTTCATCGGCGCTTGGCGGGCGCGACGTGGCAAAGCGGTACTGCACCTGGAAAGCTTTGCCCACGGTTTCTGTTTTGCGTTTGCGCTGGCGCTGGTGCGTTTTGTCTTTGCCCGATAGGCCCCAAGTCGTAGCCGCTCCAATGCTTGCAAGTGCATCTTCCCTGCCCACACCAAAACATTCCATTGACGGAATATTCCACCCAAGCTATCTTTCAGCATGACTTGGGAAATCGAATACACCGATGAGTTCGGCGACTGGTGGTCGCTGGTACGCGGTGCATGTCCCGACGGCTGACCGCCTTTACGACGAACATCTGGCAGCGCTGAAAAAGGAAGGACTGATCGATGGCTAAGAAATTTGCAGCATTGCGGGCACAAATGTCGCCAGAGGCGCGGGCACACGCCCAAGAGAAGGCCAATGCGATGCTGGCTGAAATGCCCCTCCATGAGCTACGGCAGGCACGCGGCCTGTCTCAGAAAATGTTGGCTGAAGTTTTGCATGTCCAGCAACCATCCATCGCAAAAATCGAAAAACGTACAGATATGTACATTTCCACTTTGCGCAGCCACATCGAAGCCATGGGTGGAGAGCTGGAAGTGATTGCTAAATTTCCGGATGGTGTGGTGAAGATCAGTAACTTTGCCGACTTGGGCAAGCCTGCGGCAGCCTAAACAACATCCGGCACAGCGCCGCGCCAGGGCCAATCCGCAAGGCTTGGCCCTCGTCGTTTCTGGCACCCCCAGCTCCAACCCTGCGCTACCATCCCACCCCCACCACTCC
Organism: Rhodocyclales bacterium; assembly: GCA_021286885.1. Taxonomy (GTDB): domain Bacteria; phylum Pseudomonadota; class Gammaproteobacteria; order Burkholderiales; family Rhodocyclaceae; genus Zoogloea. The sequence goes on along the minus strand of JAJTBM010000008.1, from coordinate 15,526 downwards.
CCCCTCCCCCACCATGAAAATCTGGGTTGATGCCGACGCCTGCCCTGTGGCGATCAAGGAAATTCTTTACCGGGCTGCGAAGCGCGTCGAAGTGCCGCTCACGCTGGTGGCCAACCAGATGCTGCGGGTGCCGCCCTCGCCCTGGATCCGGGCGGTGCAGGTGCCGGCGGGGTTTGATGTGGCGGATCAGCGGATTGCCGAGGCGGCAGAGGCCGGGGATGTGGTGGTGACCGCCGACATTCCGCTGGCGTCGCTGGTGATTGCGAAAGGCGCGGCGGTGATCGACCCCCGGGGCGAGCTACTGGATGCGCGCAATATTCAGGAGCGCCTGACCCTGCGCAACTTCATGGAGACGCTGCGCAGCGGCGGCGTTGAAACCGGCGGCCCGGCGGCCTTGTCGAGCGCCGACAAGCAGGCTTTTGCCAACCAGCTGGATCGGCTGCTAGCGCGGCGGAAAGGCTGACGTGCGTGGCGGCATCGCCTGCCAGGCTTTAATAAGCCGGCTTGTTATTAAAGCTTAGGCTGATATCCTTTAACAACGAATCCGCTTGTTAAAGCTTAAAGCTTGAGGAATCCCCATGCGCAAATCCGATCTGTGTGCCGAGCGCCAGCGTCGGCTGGAGCCCGTTCCGGAGGTTCCGGGGGTGTTTGCGCTGCATCCACCGCCCATTCCGGCCAATCTGGGGCAGCTGGATCTGAGGCTGGCCCACGAGGCCATGGAGCAGGCCCAGGAAGCGCTGGGCCGGCTGAGTGCCACTGCACAGCTTCTGCCGGTGCCGGAGCTGATTACCCGCAGCCTGGCACGGCGGGAAGCTGTGGCCAGCAGCCAGATCGAGGGCACCCAGGCCGGCGTTGGAGACATCCTTGAGTACGAGGTCACCCAGGATGCCGCCAGCCTGCCCCGGGACACCCGCAACACCCTTGACTATGTGCTCGCCCTTGAATACGGCCTGCAGGCTGTGGCGCGCCGGGGCTGTGATGCACTCGATCTTCCCCTGATTCAGGCCCTGCACCAGCAATTGATGGCCCACGCCCAGGATTACCGGGATCCCCCCGGCGCCTTGCGCACCCTGCAAAACTGGATAGGCGGACTGCGGATTCAGGATGCACGCTTTGTCCCCCCGCGTCCCGAGCGGGTGCAGGAAGGGCTGGAAGATCTGGTGCGCCAGATCCTGCAGTACGCCCCCGAAAGCAATGCCCACGCGGGCATCGTATTACGTGCAGGGGTGGCCCATGCCCAGTTTGAAACCCTACACCCGTTCCGGGACGGGAATGGCCGCACCGGGCGATTGCTGGTTTCGCTGATGCTGGCCGCCGAGGGCTACCCGCCCCTTTATCTGGCAGGGCCCCTGTTCCGCCACCAGCGGGAATATTTTGATGGTCTGCTGGGTGTGCAGTTGCGCTCCGAGTGGGGCGTCTGGATGCGCTTTTTTGCCCAAGCCCTGACCGAAGCCTGCGACACGTCCATCGCACTGGCCCAGGGATTGGTGAATGTGCGGGAAAGCTGGCAGATGCGCCTCCCTGGCCTGCGCCGGGACGCTGCCGCCCACCGCCTGCTGGAACGCCTAATCGGCACCCCCGTGCTGACGGCAGATTCGGCACGCCAACTGCTCGGCTGCTCCTTCCCAGCCGCCAATAACGCACTCAAACAGCTGGTTGGCGCCGGCATCCTCCAGGCCCCGGAGCGTCAGCGCAACCGGGTATTCATCGCCCATGAGGTCATCACCTTGCTCCAGCAACGCTAAGCCCCCCCAAAAAAACACCAAAGCCCGGACGCATCCGGGCTTTGAGCTTTTGGGAGCACTTCAGGCGGTTCAGCCGGTTCAGCCAAAAACGCTCATGTCGTTCTTCACAACAATGGCGTTGAAGTAGGGGCGGAACTGGTCTTCGCTGACCTGGAAGGCTTGCAGGAAGCGGCCAAACAGGGCTTGTTCGCTGCGCTCGGCGCGGCCGTCGGCGAGCAGGGAATCGCACAGATTCACCAGCACGTTGAGGCGCTGCTTTTCGTCGAGCAGCTGGGGGGCTTCGGCGAGGAAGTCGTCGAGGGGGTTGTTGCGCACGTACTTGATGGCGGCCTCGAGGGACTTACGGTCGCCGCGCAGCGCCATCATCAGTTGGCCGAGTTCGGCTTCATCCACTTCGCCATCGGCGGCGACCATGAAAAGCAGGCTGGTGGCGAGCACCTGCTTGGGGGTCAGGGGGGTGTTGCTGCCCTTGAACATGTCAAACAAACCCATGGTGTGTTCTCCTGCTGGATGCGTTGTATATGATTGAAAAGTTGCGATGCGATGGACGACCCACGCCTGCCGGCTGCCCGTTTGGCATGGGTGCGCGTCGGCGCGTGCGCAGCATACGGCCCAAACCATGACAGTGCAAACCCCAACCCCCGCATTTCTTTCACAGGAGACACCCATGCCCCTGGAACCCGCTCTGTACGCTGCCCTTGAAGCCCATGCCGGGCACTTTGTGTGTAGCGAGATCCACAACCCCAAGGCCACCCGGACGGTGCCCTTTTGCCACCAGGGGCAGACACCCGAGCCCGGGCTGGCCCAGACGCTTCCGGATGTGCCGGGCTTGCGTGCGTTTTACGAAAGCTACGGGGCCCTCACCCTTTATCTGGATGCCGAGAGCGGGGATGCGGCCTACCAGTTGGCCCATCCATCCGAGTGGGCCGAACTGGACGGCTATTTCCGGCCCTGGCTGGAGTGCGTTGATCCGGATGAGGCCGAGGAATACCTGCCGGCCTGGATCGACACCTGTCTGGTGGTCGGCGAGATTCCCCAGAGCGGCAACTATCTGCTGCTGCCCACCACCGGAGCCGAGGCCGGGAAGGTGTTCGAGTTCGAGCATGACGGTTTCGACTTCATCGAACTCGGGCACAGCCTGCCGGACTTTGCCCGCCGGGTGCTGGACTTGAACCCGGCCCAGCTCACGGCCATTGCCAGCCACGTCCGTTTCATCACCCCGCCGGAATCGCGCCAGTGGTGGATCGAGACCCTGCACGACAACCGGGGTAATGTGATCCACACCGCCGCCTGAGCCCAGGCTCAGGGCTGGAACCCGCGCAGCCAAAGGCCCTAGGGCTGCGCTGCCGCAAAGTGGGCGTCCAGCCGGGCGATCCAGGCGGCGCGGGTGGCTGCATCGACGAAGCTGGCTTCAAAGCTGTTGCGGGCGATGGTGTGCCAGGTGGCGGCATCGAAGCCGAAAGCGGCCTGAACGGCGCGGATGTTGTCGTTCAGGTAGCCGCCAAAATAGGCCGGATCGTCGCTGTTGAGGGTGACGCAGGCGCCGGCCTGGAGCAGCCCGGCGAGGGTGTGCTGGCCCATCTCGTCAAACACGCACAGCCGGATGTTGGAGAGCGGGCAAACGGTGAGCGGCACCCGCTCGCGCACTAGGCGGGCCACCAGGGCGGCGTCTTCCACCGCCCGGACGCCGTGGTCGATGCGCCGGCTGCCCAGCAGATCCAGGGCTTCGATGATGTAGGCGGCAGGGCCTTCCTCGCCCGCGTGGGCCACCACCGGCTTGCCCAGGGCGCGGCAGCGCTCGAACAACCGCTGGAAACGGGCGGGCGGGTTGCCCTGTTCGGAAGAATCCAGCCCGAAACCGGCAATGTGCGCCAGATAGGGTTCGGCCTCGGCCAGGGTGGCGAGGCAATCGTCTTCGGGCAAATGGCGCAGGAAGCACAGGATCAGGCGGGCGCTGATCCCGAATGCGGCCTCACCCCGGGCGATGCCGTCCAGCAGACCATGGATCACCACGCCCATGGGGATGCCCCGGGCGGTGTGGGTCTGGGGATCGAAGAAGATTTCGGCATGCACGATGTGATCGGCGGCGGCGCGCTCCAGATAGGCCAGCATCAGGTCGCAAAAATCTTCCCGGGTGCGCAGCACGTCGGCGCAGGCGTAGTACAGGTCGAGGAAAGACTGGAGGCTGTCGAAGTCATAGGCCGCCGCCAGGGCTGCCTCGTCGGCATAGGGCAGCTGTACCCCGTTGCGCCGGGCCAGGGCAAAGGCCAGGGCGGGTTCGAGGGTGCCTTCGATGTGCACATGCAGTTCGGCCTTGGGCATGCTGAGGGCCAAGGCCAGGGCCTTGTCGGTGGAAGCTGCGGTCATGAAAAATCCTGGGTGATCCGGAAGCACAACGGGCGACGGAAGATCCGCCGCCCGGGTTGGGGCGTTACAAGGTTCAGCCGGCTAAACGCGGCTTACTTGGGAATCGTACCTTCGACGCCGTCCACGTAGAAGTCCATCTTCTTCAGCTCGGCATCGGAATACACCTTGCCGGCGGCCAGGAACTCCTTGCCGGACTGATCCTTGAGCGGGCCGGTGAAGGGGTGCAGCTTGCCGGACTTGAGCCCATCACGCCGCTCCTCGGCCAGCTTCTTGACTGGTGCAGGCACCACGCTGCTGAAGCTGTCGATGTTCACCGCGCCATCCTTCACGCCCCACCACAGGTCGCCCGTCTTCCAGGTGCCGGCGGCCACTTCATCCAGGGTCTTTTTGTAGATCACGCTCCAGTTGAGCACCGAGGCGGCCAGGTGGGCCTTGCCGCCGAACTTGCTCATGTCGGAATCCCAGCCGAAGGCCAGCACGCCCTTCTCCTGGGCGGCCTGGACCACGGCGGGGGAGTCGGTGTTCTGCATCAGCACGTCACAGCCCTGGGAGATCAGGGCCAGGGCGGCTTCGCGCTCCTTGCCCGGATCGAACCAGGAATTCACCCAGATGGCGCGGGTGGTGATGGCCGGATTCACGCTGCGGGCACCCAGGGTGAAGGCGTTGATGTTGCGGATCACCTCCGGCACCGGGATGGAGGCCACCACGCCCAGCTTGTTGCCCTTGCTCATCTTGCCGGCCACCACGCCCAGCATGTAGGCCCCTTCGTAGGTGCGCACGTCGTACACGCCCAGGTTGGCGCCGGTCTTGTAGCCGGTGGCGTGCATGAAGATGGTGTTGGGGAAGGCCTTGGCCACCTTGACCATCTGGTTCATGTAGCCAAAGGAGGTGCCGAACACCACCTTGTTGCCCTTCTGGGCCAGATCGCGGAAGACCCGCTCGGCATCGGCGGTTTCGGGCACGTTCTCGACAAAAGTCGTTTTGACGCCGCCCTTGGACTGGGCTTCGGCGGCCTTGCGGCCCTCGTCGTGGGCATAAGTCCAGCCGTGGTCGCCCACCGGGCCGATATACACAAAACCGGCCTTGAGGGGCTCGGCGGCCACCGCATGGGTGACACAGGTCATGCCGGTGACGGCGATGATGGCCGCCGTTGCGAAAGTCTTCAGCTTGGTCAGAAACATGCGCATTCTCCTGGAAGGTGCAAAAGCAGGCAGTGGGGTGCTCGGGATCAAAGACCGGCGTACTGTAACAAGCGGCCAGGCGTGCACCTATGTGCCAGCGCATATGACCAGTATCGCTGGAGGCGGAGGTTGCAGCCACGGCGGGGGCCAGATAATGCGCCCACCCCAACCCGGAGCCCATCATGCCCCACACACAGCCCACCCCCACGCCTTTTCTGCCCAGCCCCCGCGACATCGCCTTCCTGCGCCACTGCATTGCCCTCTCGCGCCAGGTGCGGGACGCGGGCAAGCACCCGTTCGCCGCCATCGTGGTGGATGAAAACGGGCAGATCGTGGCCGAGGCAGGCAATGATTCCCTCCCCCCCGAGGGCGACCCGACCCGCCATGCGGAGCTGGTGGCCGCCGGCCTCGCCGCCCGCCGTCTGGCCCCCGATGCCCTGGCCCGGGCCACCCTCTACAGCAGCGCCGAGCCCTGCGCCATGTGCGCCGGGGCGATCTACTGGTGCGGCATCGGGCGGGTGGTGTATGCCCTGTCGGAGCACCGGCTGCTGGGCCTGACCGGCGACCACCCGGAAAACCCCACCTTCGCCCTGCCCTGCCGGGAAGTATTTGCCCGGGGCCAGCGCGCCATTGAGGTGCTCGGCCCGTGCATCGAGGACGAAGCCGCCGATCCCCACCGGGGTTTCTGGCTGCACCCATAAGAATCGACACATATCCCTTATCGGGCCAGCCCCCTCAACCCTGGGAAAAGCCCTGTGCTAACTTGCACCCAACGTCCCACCACCCGCCCGCACCATGTCTGAACGTCCTATCCAGTTTTATTTCCGGGGCAGCCTCCACACCGTCCAGGGGCCGGCCCCGACCCGCACGGTGCTCCAGTACCTGCGCGAGGATCTGCGCCAGACGGGCACCAAGGAAGGCTGCGCCGAGGGCGACTGCGGTGCCTGCACCGTGGTCATCGGCGAACTGGCCGGCGCCCCGGGGCAGGAAGAACTCCAGCTGCGGGCGGTGAATGCCTGCATCCAGTTTCTGCCCAGCCTGGATGGCAAGGCCCTGTTCACGGTCGAGGATCTGGCCAGCGGCCCGGATGCGCCCCACCCGGTGCAGCAGGCCCTGATCCTGCATCACGGCTCCCAGTGCGGCTTCTGCACGCCGGGCTTTGCCATGTCGCTGTTCGCCCTCTACGAAAACCGCCCGGACTGCCCCACCCGCGACGCCATCGACCACACCCTGTCGGGCAACCTGTGCCGCTGCACCGGCTACCGCCCCATCGTGGATGCCGCCCGGGAAGCCTACGCCCTGCCGCGCACCCTGCTGGATCGGGCGCCGGTGATTGCGGCCCTCAAGCAGATGGCCGGCCTGCCCAGCCTGGATTACGTGGCCGAAGGCCGGCGCAGCCACAGCCCGCGCAGCCTGGCCGAGCTGGCCGCCCTGCGCGAGCGCCTGCCCGATGCCCGGCTGGTGGCGGGTGGCACCGACGTGGGCCTGTGGGTCACCAAACAGGGGCGCACTCTGGACGAAATCATCCTGATCGGCCACGTACCCGAACTCAAGCGCATCCAGGTGGGCGCAGGCCGGCTGGAGATCGGCGCGGGCGTGACCCTCTCGGATGCGTTTGCCGCCCTCACCGGCTTCGAGCCCCAATGGGCCGAGCTGGCCCGGCGCTTTGCCTCCACCCCGGTCAAGAACGCGGGCACCCTGGGCGGCAACGTGGCCAACGGTTCCCCCATCGGGGATTCCATGCCCGGCCTGATCGCCCTGGGCTGCGAAATCGTGCTGCAAAAAGGCAGCCAGCCCCGCAGCCTGGCGCTCGAAGATTTTTATCTGGATTACCAGAAAACCGACCTCCAGCCCGGCGAGTTTGTGCGCGCCCTGGTGCTGGACGCCCCCGCCCCGGGCCTCACCCGCCATTTCCGCAGCTACAAGGTGGCCAAACGCCTGGATCAAGACATCTCCGCCGTGGCCGCCGGGCTGGCGGTGCATCTGGACGACGAGGGCCTGATCCGCCGCGCCCGCCTCGCCTTTGGCGGGATGGCCGCCACCCCGCGCCGGGCCGCCGCCTGCGAGGCCGCAATGCTGGGCCGCCCCTGGACGCCCGACACGGTGCGCCTGGGCATGGCTGCCCTGCGCGAAGACTTCGCCCCCTTCAGCGACGTGCGCGCCACCCGCAGCTACCGGCTCAGCGTGGCCGCCAACCTGCTCCAGCGCTTCTGGCTTGAAACCAGCGGAGGCGGCGGCGCGCCCGTCCGGCTGGATCAGCTCCACCCCATTCAACCCGGGAGCCAGCCATGAACGCCCCCCACGCCCGGACGGTGCAGCACGGCCCCCAGGTGGGCCGCCCCCTGCCCCACGAAAGCGCCGCCCTGCACGTCAGCGGCGCCGCCCGTTACATCGACGACCTGCCCGAGCTGGCCGGCACCCTGCACGCGGCACCGGGCCTGTCCACCTGCGCCCGGGGGCGCATCACCCGGCTGGATCTGGACGCGGTGCGCGCCCTGCCCGGGGTGCGCTGCGTGCTCACCGCCGCCGATATTCCCGGCAGCAACAACTGCGGCCCCATCCTGCACGATGACCCGGTGATCGCCGCCAGCGAGGTGCAGTTTTACGGACAAGTGATCTTTGTGGTGGCCGCCGAGACCCGGGACATCGCCCGGGCCGCCGTGCGCCTGGCCCGGGTCGAGTACGCCACCGATCCGGCGCACCCGCCCATCCTCGACATGGATAGCGCCATTGCCGCCGAATCCTGGGTACTGCCGCCTTTCACCCTAACGCGTGGCCCCGTGGATGAGGCCTTCGCCCGGGCGCCCCACCACCTGCACGGCCACGCCCGGGTGGGCGGCCAGGAGCACTTTTATCTGGAAGGCCAGATTTCCTATGCCCAGCCCCGCGAAGACCACAGCCTGCACCTGATCTGCTCCACCCAGCACCCCACCGAGATGCAGCAGATGGTGAGCCACGTGCTGGGCTGGCGTTCCCACCAGGTCAGTGTGGAATGCCGGCGCATGGGCGGCGCCTTTGGCGGCAAGGAATCCCAGTCGGCCCAATGGGCCTGCCTCGCGGCCCTGCTGGCGGCGCGCACCGGGCGGCCGGTCAAGCTGCGCCTGGATCGGGATGACGACATGGTGGCCACCGGCAAGCGCCACCCCTTCCAGTACCGCTGGGAATCGGCCTTCGACGCCACCGGCCTGCTGCTCGGGCTGCGCCTGGAAATGGCCTCCGACTGCGGCTTTTCGGCGGACTTGTCGGGGCCGGTGAATGACCGGGCCATCTGCCACATCGACAACGCCTATTACCTGGATGCGGTCGCCCTGCGCAGCCTGCGCTGCAAGACCCACCGGGTGTCCAACACCGCCTTCCGGGGCTTTGGCGGGCCCCAGGGCATGTTCGTGATCGAAACCGTGCTGGACGACATCGCCCGCCACCTGGGGCTGGACCCCCTCGCGGTGCGGACGCGCAACTTCTACGCCACCGAGCCCGGCCCGCGCAGCACCACCCATTACGCCATGCCGGTGGAAGACAACGTGGCCCCGGCCCTGGTGGCCGAGCTGGCCGCCGATTGCGACTACGCCGCCCGCCGCGCCGCCATGGCCGCCTTCAATGCCCACAGCCCGGTGCTCAAGCGCGGGCTGGCGCTCACCCCGCTCAAGTTCGGCATCTCCTTCAACGCCACCCACTACAACCAGGCCGGCGCCCTGGTGCATGTGTATACCGACGGCACGGTGCTGGTATCCCACGGGGGCACCGAGATGGGCCAGGGGCTATACACCAAGGTGCGCCAGATCGTGGCCCACGAGTTCGGGCTGCCGGTGGAGGATGTACGCCTCTCATCCACCGACACCAGCCGGGTGGCCAACACCTCGGCCACCGCTGCCTCCAGCGGCACCGACCTGAACGGTAAGGCCGCCCAGGCCGCCTGCCAGAACATCAAGGCCCGGCTTGCCGCCTTGGTGGCCGAACTGGCCGGCTGCGACCCGGCCCAGGTGGAATTTGCCGAAGGCCAGGTACGGGCACCAGGCTTTAGCAGCGGGTTTGCTGCGCTGGTGATGCGCGCCTACCAGGCCCGCATCCAACTCTGGGATGCCGGTTTTTACCGCACCCCGAAAATCCACTTCGACCCCATCACCAAGCTGGGCCGGCCCTTCTTTTACTTTGCCTACGGAGCGGCATGCAGCGAGGTGGCCATCGACACCCTGACCGGTGAGACCCGGGTGCTGCGGGTGGATGTGCTGCACGACGCGGGCCAGTCCATCAACCCGGCCCTGGACATCGGCCAGATCGAAGGCGGCTTCATCCAGGGCATGGGCTGGCTGACCAGCGAGGAGCTGTGGTGGCGCCCCGACGGCCCCCAGGCTGGGCGGCTCATGAGCCACGCCCCGTCCACCTACAAGATCCCCACCGCCAGCGACGTGCCCGAGGTGTTCCGGATGAAGCTCTACGCCAACGCCAACCGGGAAGACAGCATCCACCGCTCCAAGGCGGTGGGTGAACCGCCCTTCATGCTGGCCCTGTCGGTATTCCAGGCGATCCGCGACGCGGTGGCCGCCGCCCTGCCCGCCGGTCGCCCGCTCCAGCTGGACGCCCCCGCCACCCCCGAAGCGGTGCTGCGCGCCCTCGGGGCCCTGGACGAACCCACCCCCTGAGGAGACGCCCCATGCTGCCCGACTGGCTTTCTGCCCTGCGCCAGGGCCTGCGCGCCGGCCACGCTGCCGTGCTGGTGAGCGTGGCCCGCACCCAGGGCTCCGCCCCCCGGGATGCGGGCACCACCATGCTGGTGGATGCCACCTGCTGCGCCGACACCATCGGCGGTGGCCATCTGGAGTTCGAGGCCATCCGTGAGGCGCGGGCGATGCTCGGATGCACCAGCCCGGTGCCCCGCATCCTGCGCTACAACCTGGGCGCCCGCCTGGGCCAGTGCTGCGGCGGCGTGGTGTGGCTGCTGTTCGAGCAGATTCCGGCCAGCGATGCCCCCGCCTGGGAGGCCCGCTGGGCGCCCATCGAAGCCGGCAATGCCCTGGAGCGCCGCCTGGATGCAGGCGCCAGCGCCTCAAGCTGGGCGCTGGGCGCAGCCCGCCAGACCCGCGCCCGGCTGGAGGGCGAAGCAAGCGCCTGGCGCTTTGAGCAAACCCTGGTGGCCGAAGATTTTCCGGTGTACCTGTTCGGCGCCGGCCATGTGGCCCGGGCCCTGGTACGCCAGATGCTTCCTCTTGGCGCAGCCATCACCTGGGTGGATACCCGGGATGACGGTTTTGATGGGCAGGCGGACCTGGACGGGCTGCACCGCCTCGCGCCGGGCCGCCTGCGCACCCAGCTCACCGACACCCCGGAGGCCGAGGTGGCCCAGGCCCCGGCGGGCAGCTTCTTCATCATCATGACCCACAGCCATGCGCTGGACTTCAGCCTGTGCGAGGCGGTGTTCCGGCGCCGGGACTTTGCCTACTTCGGGCTGATTGGCTCCGACACCAAGCGCGCCTCCTTCGAGGGGCGCCTGAAGGCCCGGGGCCTACCCGCCGAACGGCTGGGGGAGCTGACCTGCCCCATCGGCATTCCCGGCATCCCCGGCAAGGCGCCCGCCGAAATCGCGCTGGCCGTGGGAGCCGAGCTGATGCAGGTGCGCTACGCCCATCAACCGCTCAAGCAGGCCGGCCAGGCGAGCCGGCCCCATAACACCCTCCTGCCGGAGTAAGCATGAACACATCCGCCCCCCGCCTGCAGTTGCTGCACATCACCAAACGCTATCCCAGCGTGGTGGCCAACGCAGACATCAGCCTGAGCGTCCAGCCCGGGGAGATCCACGCCATCCTGGGCGAAAACGGTGCGGGCAAGAGCACCCTCATGAAGATCATCTACGGCGCGGTAAAGGCCGACGAGGGCGAAATGCTGTGGGATGGCCGCCAGGTGGCCATCACCAACCCCGCCCAGGCCCGCCGGCTCGGGATCGGCATGGTGTTCCAGCATTTCTCCCTGTTCGAGACTCTGAACGTGGTGGAGAACATCGCCCTGGTGCTGGACGAGCCCTTTGATCTGGCCGCCCTCGCCCGCCGCGTGACCGAGGTATCGGAGCGCTACGGCCTGCCCCTGGACCCTTTCCGCCCGGTGCACAGCCTCTCGGTGGGCGAGCGCCAGCGGGTGGAGATCGTACGCTGCCTGCTCCAGAACCCGCGCCTGCTGATTCTCGACGAGCCCACCTCGGTGCTCACGCCCCAGGCGGTGCTCAAGCTGTTCGAAACCCTGCGCCAGCTGGCCGCCGAGGGGGTTTCCATCCTTTACATCAGCCACAAGCTGCACGAGATCCAGGCCCTGTGCGACTCGGCCACCATCATGCGCGGCGGACGCGTCACCGGCCAGGCGATTCCCAAGGATGAAACCCCCGCCAGCCTCGCCCGGATGATGATTGGCCGGGAGCTGCCCCAGTGCGTGGCCCCGGTGTATACCGGCGAGCGCCGCCCGGTGCTGGAGATCCGCAGCCTCAGCCGCCCCACCGACGATCCCTTCGGCACCGCGCTGCACGACATCTCCCTCACCGTTCATGCGGGCGAGATCGTGGGGATTGCCGGCATCTCGGGCAACGGCCAGGCCGAATTGCTCGCCGCCCTTTCGGGCGAAGCGCCAGGCGCACGCAACGCGGTTTGCATCGACGGGGCGCCCGTGGGCCACCTCAACGCCGGCCAGCGCCGGCGCCAGGGGCTGGTGTTCGTGCCCGAAGAACGGCTCGGGCGCGGCGCCGTGCCGGCCCTCCCGCTCACCCACAACGCGCTGCTCACCGGCCATCCCCAGGGCATGAAGCGCTGGGGGCTGGTGCGTTACGCCCGGGCCCGGGCCTTTGCCGAAGAATGCATCCGGCGCTTCGACGTGCGCTGCGGCGGGCCGGAGGCCGTCGCCCGTTCCCTCTCGGGGGGCAATCTTCAAAAATTCATCGTCGGGCGCGAGATCATGCTCCAGCCCCGGGTGATGATCGTCGCCCAGCCCACCTGGGGGGTGGATGTGGGCGCCGCCGCCTTCCTGCGCCAGACCCTGCTCGACCTCTCGCGCACCGGGGTGGCGATTCTGGTGATCTCCGAAGAGCTGGAAGAGCTGTTCGAGATCAGCGACCGGATCGCCGTGCTGGCGGCAGGCCGCCTCTCCCCCGCCGAAGCCAAAGCGGCCACCAACGCCGAATCGGTCGGGCTGCGCATGTCCGGCCTGTTTACCCCGCCCACCGAAGCTTCCGCCCCTGCCTCTGCTTCCTCATCTTCAACGGAATCCAGCCATGCATCTGCTTGAACCCCGTGCCCAGCCCTCCCAGCTGATGCGCTGGACGGCCCCCCTGTGGGCCATCCTGGCCATGCTGCTCACCGGCTCCCTGCTGTTCTGGATGCTGGGCAAACCGCCCCTGGAGTCTTTCCAGGTGTTTTTCATCGAGCCCCTCACCAGCAGCTATGGCTGGAGCGAGCTGCTTATCAAGGCCTCGCCCCTGATCCTGATCGCCGAGGGGCTGGCCATCGGCTTCAAGGCGCGCATCTACAACATCGGCGCCGAAGGCCAGCTCACCATGGGCGCCCTGTTTGCCGGTGGAGTCGCCGTCCATTTCGACGGGGTGGATGCCGCCTGGGTGCTGCCCGCCATGGTGGCGGCGGGCGCCCTCGGCGGGGCCCTGTGGGGCGCCCTCCCGGCCCTGCTCAAGACCCGCTTCAACGCCGAGGAAACCCTCACCACCCTGATGCTCGGCTACGTGGCCAGCTTCATCCTGGCCTACATGGTGAACGGCCCCTGGCGCGACCCGGAGGGGATGAACTTTCCCCAGTCCATCATGTTTGGCGATAGCGCCCTGTTCCGGGTGCTGATGGAAGGCACCCGGCTCAACACCTCCATCATCATCACCCTGTTTGCGGTGCTGGGCTTCTGGCTGTTCAACGCTCGCAGCTTTCTGGCCTACCGGCTGGAGGTGGGCGGCCAGGCGCCGGCAGCGGCGCGCTACGCGGGCTTCTCGGCCAAGCAGACGGTGTGGTTCAGCCTCGTCATGTCGGGCCTCATGGCCGGGCTGGCGGGGGTGGGCGAAGTGGCCGGCCCGGTGGGCCAGCTCAACCTCAACATTTCGCCGGGCTATGGCTTTGCAGCCATCATCGTGGCCTATCTGGGGCGCCTGCACGCGGTGGGCATCGTGTTCGCCAGCCTGCTGATCGCGCTGATCTATCTGGGCGGCGAGGCAGCCCAGGTCAGCCTGCAAATGCCTGCCGCCATCACCGGCATCTTCCAGGGCATGCTGCTTTTCTTCCTGCTGGGGGCAGATGCCTTCATCGACAACCGGCTCCGCCGCCCCGCCTGAGGCCCTCACCATGATCGAATCCCTGCTTCCCATCCTGGCGGGCACCCTGGCTGCCGCCACCCCGCTGATTTTTGCCGGCCTGGGCGAACTGGTCGTAGAGCGCAGCGGCGTCATCAACCTGGGCGTTGAGGGCATGATGCTGATCGGCGCCATCGCCGGCTTCGCGGGCGCCGCCCAAACCGGCTACGGCGCCGCCATCGGCCTGCCTTTGGGCGCCCTGGCCGGGGCCGCCGCGTCGATGATCTTTGCCTTCTTCGCCCTCTCGCTGGCCGCCAACCAAGCCGCCTGCGGACTGGCCCTGACCATCTTCGGGGTCGGCCTGTCGGCCTTCGTGGGCCAGCATTACGTGAGCTACAGCCTGCCCGGCCTGCAGCCGCTGGCGATTCCGCTGCTGTCTGACATCCCGCTGGTCGGGCCGGTGCTGTTCCGCCAGGACTGGGTGGTCTATCTGTCCCTCTTCAGCTTTGCCGGTGTGGCCTGGACCCTCAGCAAGACCCGCCTCGGGCTGCTACTCAAGGCGGTGGGCGAATCCCCCGAGGCCGCCCACGCCATCGGCTACCCGGTGCTCGGCATCCGCTACGGGGCAGTGGCCTTCGGCGGCGCCATGGCGGGCATCGCCGGGGCCTATCTGTCTACGGTCTATACCCCCCTGTGGGTGCAGAACATGAGCGCGGGCCGGGGCTGGATCGCGGTGGCGCTGGTGGTGTTTGCGACCTGGAAACCGGGCCGCCTGATGCTGGGTGCCTATCTGTTCGGCGCGGTCACCATCCTCCAGTTCCACGCCCAGGGGCTGGGCATCTCGGTGCCGGTGCAGCTCCTGGCTGCCCTGCCCTACGCCGCCACGGTGGTGGTGCTGGTGCTGATCTCCCGGGATCGCAAGCTGCTCCAGCTCAACCTGCCCGCCTCCCTGGGCAAGACCTTCCTGCCCTGACCGACCCGCCCCACGCCCATCACCATGTCTACCCTGCTCCTCAAGAATGCCGATGTGCTGCTCACCATGGATGAACAGCGACGCGAGATCCCCCACGGCGGCGTGTTCATCCGCGACGGGGTGATCGAAGCCGTCGGCACCGCCGACCAGCTGCCCGCCGAGGCCGACCGGGTGATCTCCCTGGCCGGCTGCGTGGCTCTGCCCGGACTGGTGAACACCCACCATCACATGTACCAGAGCCTCACCCGAGCCATCCCCGGCGCCCAGGATGCCGAGCTGTTCGGCTGGCTGCGCCGGCTGTACCCGATCTGGGCCGGCCTCACCCCGGAGATGATACGGGTGTCCACCCTCACCGCCATGGCGGAGCTGATCCTCTCGGGCTGCACCACCTCCAGCGACCACCTTTACCTCTACCCCAACGGCAGCCGGCTGGATGACAGCATCGAGGCGGCCCTCAGCATCGGGATGCGCTTTCATGCGGCCCGGGGCAGCATGAGCGTGGGCGAAAGCCAGGGCGGCCTGCCCCCCGACCGGCTGGTGGAAGCCGAAGATGCCATCCTGCGCGACACCCAACGCCTGATCGAAACCTGGCACGACCCGGCCCCCCACGCCCTGCTGCGGGTGGCCGTGGCGCCCTGTTCGCCCTTCTCGGTGAGCCGCGACCTGATGCGCGAGGCCGCCGCCCTGGCGCGCAGCTACGGCGTTTCGCTCCACACCCATCTGGCCGAGAACGACAACGATGTGGCCTACAGCCGCGAAAAGTTTGGGATGACCCCCGCCGAATACGCCGAATCCCTGGGCTGGGTGGGGCCGGACGTGTGGCACGCCCACTGCGTGAAGCTCGACACCCCGGGCATCGCCCTGTTCGCCCATACCGGCACCGGAGTCGCCCACTGCCCGTGCTCCAACATGCGCCTCGCCTCGGGCATCGCCCCCATTCCGGCCATGCGCGCCGCCGGCGTGCCGGTGGGCCTGGGGGTGGATGGCTGCGCCTCCAACG
>JAJTBM010000359.1 GCA_021286885.1 Rhodocyclales bacterium | reverse complement strand
AAACCCAGGAAATCTTCATTCCGGTGGGCGAGCGCCTGGGCGACAAGGTCATCGAGTTCAAGGACGTGTCCAAGGGCTTCGGCGACAAGCTGCTGATGGACAAGGTGAATTTCAGCATTCCGCCGGGCGCCATTGTCGGCATCATCGGCCCCAACGGTGCCGGTAAATCCACCCTGTTCAAGATGCTTACTGGCCGCGACACCCCGGATTCGGGCGAAGTGGTGGTCGGCCCCACCGTTCAGGTCGCCTATGTGGACCAGTCCCGCGACTGCTTGGACGGCGCCAAGACCGTGTTCGACGAGCTGGCCGGCGGCGCTGACATCCTCACCATTGGCCGCTTCGAAATGCCCAGCCGGGCCTACATTGGCCGCTTCAACTTCAAGGGCGCCGATCAGCAAAAGCTGGTGGGCAACCTCTCCGGGGGCGAACGGGGCCGTCTGCACCTGGCCAAGACCCTGATGGCCGGTGGCAATGTGCTGCTGCTTGACGAACCCTCCAACGACTTAGACGTGGAAACCCTCCGCGCCCTGGAAGACGCCTTGCTTGAGTTTGCCGGCTGCGCCCTGGTGATCAGCCACGACCGCTGGTTCCTGGACCGGATCTGCACCCATATCCTGGCCGCCGAAAACGATAGCCAGTGGACTTTCTACGCGGGCAACTACCAAGAGTACGAAGAGGACAAGCGCAAACGCCTGGGCGAAGAAGCCGCCAAGCCCAAGCGCATCCGCTACAAGCCGATCGCACGCTAAATTATCGATGACCTTCGCCGAAACCCTGAAAACCCGTTCCAGCACTGGATTTAAAGGGGCGTGCAGACGCCTTTTGATTTGCGACAGAATCCGCTGATTCTGAGGTTTTGAGGGCGCAAGACAATTTGGTAATTGGTAATGAATACGGGCCAAGGTTTACTCCTTGGCCCGTATTTTTTGGCGCGCTCCATCTCCAATGGAGCGACTGCGGGGCCCCAACTATCAATTCTTATTTGATCAGCCTTCGACCAGGGCCACCACCGATTCGATCAAGGCTTCTTCTGGCGCAGTTTGCAAGGCTTCGCAGCATTGTATGTAATGTTTTGCGGCCTGCTGTAGCCAGGGAGTGTAAGTGCCCGGATTGCGTCGAGCAGGTGTGAGCAGGCATTCGATGGCTTGTCGGTAGGAGGCCAGAGCGGGCGGCAGGGCTTTGAGACTTTGCTGGCAGCGGCCCAAGGTCATCAGCGTGTAGCCGAATTGGGAATAGGAGCCTTCGGGATAGATGCGGATCTGGACTTCCCAGAGCCGCACCGCCTCCTGGGTGACGGCCAGGGCCTGGGTAAAATCGCCCATATCCTGGTGGCGCAACCCCAGGTTAGACAGCGCCATGGCTAGCCCTGGGCGGTGCAGGTCTGGCTTGCGAGCATGCAGGGTGCGTCGGAGGCTGACGACTTCAAGGGCAAGGCGCAGCGCTTCGCCAGTACGCTTTTGCCCTGCATGGTGGGTGGCCAGATTATTGAGGAAGAGGGCCAGATTGCCCAACTCCCGGTCGGACTGTCCTCTGCAGAGCCTGCGCTGGATACGGACGGCTTCTTCGAACAAGCCCTGGGCTTCTGCGGCGGGGCGTTCTTCTTCCAGGAGCAGGCCCAGGTTATTGAGACTCATGGCAAGTTCGCTGGTAAACACCTCCGGATAGGCGGCTTCCAGCTGACGAAACTGCTCTACTGCGGTGTGCTGGGGCGTGAGGGCTGCCGAGGGCTGGCCGGCCTCGGAAAGGGCATTTGCCTGATTGTTCCAAGCCATGGCCAATTCGGGCCCTTGGGCAGCGGGAAACTGGCTGGCAAGTTGCTGGCGAAGCTCGAGGGATTCCCGGGCCAGCTGGATGCTGGCCTGTCGGTCATCATGGGTGCCGGCCAGAATGCTGGCATGGGCAAGACCCAGGGCCAGCTCGTGGCTCCAGCGCCCGTTCTGGTGTTTGTCCGCATTACGCCACCAGCCCAGGGAAGCTTGACGGGCATCGAAGGCGGATCGGTACTGCCCTGCTTGATCCTCACGCCGGGCCAGGTGATCTAGAACGGCCGCTGTAAAGGCTTGGGCCTCAGGTGTGGCGGGGTGAGGATCTAAAGCAGAAGCCAGCGCCCGAATTTGAGTCAGGGCAAAATCATCCAGCGCATCATGCTGGGCTGGCAACAGGCACAAAAGGCGCCAGCGTGCAGCGAGAGACATATGCTGGGCCAGGGTCTGCAGCCAGCGTAACGGGGGTTTGTCTGGATTGTTGCCACAATCCATGACCGCCCGTATCAGGTTCTCAACGACAGGCCAGCCCTTGTGCTGCCAGGCACGCAGGATGACGTTTTCGGCGTAGGGGCGGCGCGAGAGCATGCCCAGAATGAAGCTGGCGCCCACCGCTGCGGGCTGGATGGGAGCTATACGGCCCAACTCGGGCCCAGGCATGGCCTCGGCCAAGGTTTGCACCAGCACGTCCAGGGCGCCATCGTAGGCCCAGCGCAGGGTGGCGAGTTCTGCGGTCAGCGCTGCTCCCACATCAGCACTGGAGGCCCCCCCCCAGAGTGTCACCAGGGCGGCCATGTGGCATACGATTTCCTCGGGGATTTGGCGTTCGCGGGCCAGCTGCTTGAGCCGGGCCAGCTCTGCCCGTGCCATGGGGATCACCAGTTCGCTTCGTGCCTTGGGAAATAAATGGCGCAAATCCACCGCCCGCACCCGCCCGGCTGCCATCATCAAGTACAGGGGGTTTCCGGCCCAGCGCAGGGTGTCCAGAGGATGATCGAACTGGGCCTCGTCGCCCGGCGTGGGGGGCACACGTTCGGGGCTATCCAAGCTTGCTAAGGTTGCGTTCAGAATGCCACGTCGGGCTTCGTCCCCCAAAGGCCGTAAAACAACGGGAGTAGCGGGGGCTAACAGATTGCGGCTGGCCTCTTCCGCAAAAGCCTGGGGCCACCAGCCCTGACGAGTGCTGGCATGGCGCTCCAGGAGGAGCAGGCGCAGAGGTTGCTCTGCTTGGGCCTGGCGCCGGGCGAGCAAAGGCAGCCAGCGGGCCAGCGGTTCAGCCTGGCCTGCGGCTTGATCTACTACGATCAACATGGGGCGGAACCAGCGCCACTGTTCCAGGCCGGGTTGACTGACAAATGCGTCGAGCGCTGTCGCCTCAAAGAAGCCGGCCTCCCACCCATAGGCCCGCAGGCGGTCGGCCAACTCCAGGGCCAACCGGGTTTTTCCGATGCCCCCTTCCCCGCTAATAACGCGTACTGAAACCAGTGCGTTGCCATGAACCCAACGCTCCAGAGCATCGAGCTCAGCCTTGCGCCCCGTCAGGGCAAAGCTACGGCTCAGAGGATCAAACAAACTGAGATTTTCGCCCAGCAGTGGCAAGGGTTGCGGAGGAAGTAGCAGATGGGGGGCTCGCAGCCCCGGGAGCGGATCGGGGGAAAAAGTATTCATTGCCTTGCACAGGGCCGAGGGAAGGCTACGGGAGCCGCCAAAAAAAG
>JAJTBM010000007.1 GCA_021286885.1 Rhodocyclales bacterium | reverse complement strand
CCCCGAAGTGATGGGCATCGGCCCGGTGGAAGCCATCCCCCGCGCCCTGCGCCAGGCCGGCATCCGCCAGGATCAGCTGGACTGGATCGAGCTGAACGAAGCCTTCGCCGCCCAGGCTCTGGCGGTCATGCGCAGCCTGGAGCTGGATCCGGCCCGGGTGAACCCCCTGGGCAGCGCCATTGCGCTTGGCCACCCCCTGGGCGCCACCGGCGCCATCCGCACCGCCACCCTGTGCGCCGCCATGGCCCGCCAGGAGGCGCGCTACGGGATGGTATCGATGTGCATCGGCACCGGCATGGGGGCGGCAGGGGTGTTTGAGCGGGTGTAGCACGCGTTGCTGACCTGACGCGTTCTGGCATGCGCGGGGCCTGGCTCCGCGCTACACTTTTTGTGTTCTGAGTTTCGTCCGTCCTGTCACCCAAGGAGCCCCCATGTCTGCCCCCGTCCTGCTCGATTTTAATGAAGGTGTTGCTACCCTGACCCTCAACCGGCCCGAGGCCCTGAATGCGCTGTCGGGGGGGATGATGGAGGCGCTGGCCGCAGCCACGGGGCGGCTGGCGGGTTTGCCGGGCTTGCGGGTGGTGGTGATCAAAGGGGCGGGCAAGCATTTCATGGCGGGGGGCGATCTCAAGGATTTTGCGACCCGCCTGCCCCTGAGCGCAGACTCCCGCCGGGCGGAGTTCCGGGCCATGATCGAGCAGTACATCAACCCCAGCGTACTCGCGCTGCAGAGCCTGCCGGTGCCGGTGGTGGCCTGCGTGCAGGGGGCGTGTGCGGGCTTCGGGCTGTCGCTGATCCTGGGCTGTGATCTGGTGCTGGCGGCGGAGGATGCCTATTTCACCACCGCTTACAGCAGCATCGCCCTGTCGGGGGATGGGGGCGTTTCGTGGTTTTTGCCGCGTCTGGTAGGGAGTCGCAAGGCCTTTGAACTGCTGCTCCTGGCCGAGCGCTTTGATGCCGCCGAGGCCCTGCGCCTGGGGCTGGTGAATCGGGTGCTGCCGGCGGCTGGGCTGGAGGAAGGCCTAGCCGCTTGGGTGCGCCGCGTGCAGGCCCTGCCGGCGGGGGCTGCGGCAGAAATCAAGATGCTGCTGGCTGCATCCCCTGACCAGAGCCTGGGCAGCCAGCTCCAGCGGGAGGCGGAGGCCTTTGCCCGCTGCGCGGCAGGGCCGGATTTTGCTGAAGGGGTGCAGGCCTTTCTGGGCCGGCGCCGGGCGGTGTTTGGCCAGGGCTGAGCCGCCCGGGGGGCTTCTCCGCTGGCTTCCGCGATGAGGCCCCTTTACTTTTCTTCTTCGAGCTTCACCGATACCGAGTTGATGCAGTAGCGCAGGCCCGTGGGGGCGGGGCCGTCGTCGAACACATGGCCCAGATGGGCGCCGCACTGGCTGCACATGACTTCGGTGCGCACCATGAAATGGCTGCGGTCTTCGGCTTCTTCGACGTTTTCGGGCACCGAGGGGGTGTTGAAGCTGGGCCAGCCGCAGCCCGCATCAAATTTGCTGGCCGCATCAAACAGCTCGGCGCCGCAGCACACGCAGTGGTAGCGGCCCGGGGTGGTGGTGTTCCAGTAACGCCCGGTGAAGGCCCGCTCGGTGCCTTTCTGGCGGGCCACATAATATTCTTCGGGGCTCAGGAGGGCGCGCCATTCGGCGTCGCTGCGGGTGATCTTGCGGCTCATGGCTGGGGCTCCGGTATGGGATGGGCAGGCCTGCAAGATAGCAAAAACCCCGCCTGAGCGGGGTCGCTGGAGCGGGGTTTTTGGTCGGGCAAACGGCTGGGCCGTAGCGCCTTGGCAGCGGCTCAGTGGAGCTGGCGCGGCATCTGCTCGGCTTGTTCTTCGGGCAGCTCGGCATGCACCGCTTCGCCTTCGGGGGAAGGGTAGAGCGGGGCGCCGCAGTCGTCGCAGTATTCCATGGGGAATTCATTGTCGAGGGTGCGGATGTCGGTGATCCCGCAGGCCCGCAGGGTGGCTTCGATCTGGCCCAGGGTTTCGCTGTTTTCGTCCTCGGCCCCCAGCAGGGGCCACACCACGCCGTGCACCACTTCGGAGCGCTCACGCAGGGTGAAGCCGATTCGGAATTCTTCCACCTGGCGCTCGAAGAAGGGTGCCACCACCGCCCGCAGCTGGCTGGCCGGGGCGTCCAGGGTGGTGCTCAGGAAAGCCACCGAGGCCTGGATGGAGTAGGGGCGGGAGGCCTTGTCGGCTTCCCGGCTGGCGGCAAAGTAGGCGGTGGGCAGCACCACTTCAAAGGCGCAGCCGGTCAGCATGGGGGCGATGCAGGCGCCGCCCTGGGCGCGCCATTGTTCCAGGGCCTGATCCCGGGTGCAGTCTTCTTCCTGCCAGCGGAAGATGGGGGCGCCCTTGGGCACCACCACCGCGCCCAGCAGGTAGCGGTTGTCCGACAGGAACTGGGCGGTTTCGGGCAGGTTGTCGGTCTTGATGTGCAGGTCGATGTCGTTGGCGGCGGCCTTGCCCAGGTGGCTGGCAAAATCGGCGGTGGCGCAATAGCCCTGGGGCAGCTGGTCGGGGCTGAACAGGAAGTCAGCCAGGGCCAGCTTCACGTTCGAGGCCAGGATGTGGGCCTTGAGCTGGACGCGCAGGTTGGCCATGACCGCCGCTGCGATGGGGGCGGCAGGAATCCGGTAGCGGGACCAGGCCATCACCGGCGCGGCAATGAGCAGCACGTCGTGATGTTCGTTGGAGCGCAGCGCCCCTTCGGCCCGGGATTCGATCATGTCGGCCAGCTCGTCGTAGGCGTGGGCGCTGGCGGTGCTCAGGTGATCGAGGGCGGTGGTGAGGGTTTCTTCATCCTCGCCTTGCAGAAGTTGGTCTACAGCGGCGGCGAGGCGTTCATCCCAGAAGTGGTCTTCAGCACGGCTGCTGGAATCGGCGAGGCCGTTGGCGAGCCAGAGCAGTTGTTCGGCGACGCGTGGCAGGCCGCCACGGCGCCCGATGCGATTGCGTTTCATCGAGGCTCTCCTGAGGGTAACGGTCTTGGTATGGGAACGGGAACGGTCGCGGGGCGTGCGGTGCTGGCCCTGGGCCGGGCGCCTGTGCGCTTTCCGGTGCTCCGGGCTCGACAATACAGGGAGTAAGGTCGGCCCGGCCAGGGAGTAGCAGGAGTTTTGCGGCTTTTTTGTGCGTGCGGGGTGTTTTGTAGCAGCTTTTGCAGGTTTTCAGTAGGAGGAGGGCTCCAAACGCACCTCCTGGAGGATGATCGTGGAGATTTCCTCGATGGACTTGGTGGTGGAGTCCAGCCACTTGATGCTTTCGCGCTTCATCATGCGCTGGGCAGCTTCGATCTCGGCGAGGCAGTTCTCGATGGACGCGTAACGGCTGTTGGGCCGGCGTTCCTGGCGGATCTGGGAGAGCCGGTCCGGGCTGATGGTGAGGCCGAACAGCTTGTGCCGGTAGCGGTTCAGCTCGCCGGGCAGCTTGTTGCGTTCGAAGTCTTCGGGGATCAGGGGGTAGTTGGCCGCCTTGATCCCGAACTGCATGGCCAGATAGAGGCTGGTGGGGGTCTTGCCGGAGCGGGAAACGCCCACCAGGATCACGTCGGCTTCTTCGAGATCGGTATTGGAAACGCCGTCATCGTGGGCCAGGGTGAAGTTGATGGCTTCGATCCGGCGCTTGTAGTCCTGACTCTCGGCGATGCCGTGGAAGCGCCCCACGGTGTGGGTCGAGGGCTGGCCCAGCTCAGTTTCGAGGGGGCCGATGAACTTCTCGAACAGATCCAGCACCAGGGCATCGGCTTCGCGAATTGCGCCGGCAGCGTCCGGGTCTACCAGGGTGTTGAACACGATGGGGCGCACACCGCTTTCGCAGGCCGCATCGGTGATCTTGTAGGCGCAATCCTGGGCCTTGTCCACCGAGTCGATGAAGGGCATCCGGTGATGGCGGAAGCGGGTGTTGGGGAAGTGGGCCAGCAGGCTGTTCCCGAGGGTTTCGGCGGTGATGCCGGTACCGTCGGAGATGAAGAATACGTGGCGGGTCTGGGTCATGGCAAAGCCGACAGGTTTTAACGGTAGCGCCGGCAACAGACCGGCGAGGCGTCACATATTATCCCATTCCGCGCCTGCCCCGGGGGTGGATGCACGAGGGATGGAATCTGACGTGCACGTAAATCAAAAAAAGCCTCGGGTTTACCCCGATTCTGCCGTAAATAATGCCTTCGGGGGCCCAAAAACCCCTGGAAGTTAGGATAAACCCTGCATGCGGCAGGGCAGCAAAAGCTCTTACAATACGCCCAGATCAAGAAATCAACTGCCGCCCTCAACCGGCTGCTGCGACTGAACCAGTCTTTTTTGTATTTACCCTCCAGGAAGATCTCTCTATGACCCGTAACGTCATCCCGTTCGAAGAGCTGCGCATGTCCGACGTGGACCAGGTTGGTGGCAAGAACGCCTCCCTGGGCGAAATGATCAGCCAGCTGCCCTCCAGCGTGCGTGTGCCGGGTGGTTTTGCGACCACTGCCGATGCCTACCGCGAGTTCCTGGCCCACCAGGGTCTGGCCGAACGGATCAGTGCCGCCCTTGAGAGCCTGGATGTGGACGATGTGGTGGCCCTGGCCCGCACCGGCGCCCAGATCCGCCAATGGATCGTTGACACCCCCTTCCCGCCCGCCCTCGAAGCCGAGATCCAGGCCGCTTACGACAAGCTGACCGCCGAAGGTGAAGGCAGCTTCGCCGTGCGTTCTTCCGCCACCGCCGAAGATCTGCCCGATGCCTCCTTCGCCGGCCAGCAGGAATCCTTCCTGAACATCCACGGCTACGAGAACATCCTGCACGCCATCAAGGAAGTGTTCGCGTCGCTGTACAACGACCGCGCCATCGCCTACCGCGTGCACAAGGGCTTCACCCACGCTGAAGTGGCCCTGTCCGCCGGCGTGCAGCGCATGGTGCGTTCCGACATCGGCGCCTCCGGCGTGATGTTCACCATGGATACCGAATCCGGCTTCGACGGCGTGGTGTTCATCACCGCTTCCTACGGCCTGGGCGAAACCGTGGTGCAGGGCGCCGTGAATCCGGACGAGTTCTATGTCCACAAGGCCACCCTGGCCCTGGGCAAGCCCGCCGTGATCCGTCGCAACCTGGGCTCCAAGCTGATCAAGATGGTGTTTGCCGACAAGAAGGAAGCCGGCAAGTCCACCCGTACCATCGACGTGCCCGAAGCCGAGCGCAACGTCTATGCCCTGAACGACGCCGACGTGCTCGAACTGGCCCGCTACGCCATGATCATCGAGAAGCACTATGGCCGTCCGATGGACATCGAGTGGGGCAAGAGCGGCGACGACGGCAAGCTGTACATCCTGCAAGCCCGTCCCGAAACCGTTAAGAGCCAGGAATCCGGCCTGGTGATGGAAAAGTACCGCCTCAAGCAGTACGGCAAGTCCCTCACCCACGGTCGTGCCATTGGCCAGAAGATCGGCGCCGGCCAAGTGCGCATCGTCAAGGACGCTTCCGAAATGGATCGCGTCAAGGCGGGCGACATCCTCGTCACCGACATGACCGACCCCAACTGGGAACCGGTGATGAAGCGCGCTGCCGCCATCGTCACCAACCGGGGTGGCCGTACCTGCCACGCGGCGATCATCGCCCGTGAGCTGGGCATTCCCGCCATCGTCGGTTGCGGCAACGCCACCGAAGTGCTGGAAGAAAACGACGAAGTCACCGTTTCCTGCGCCGAAGGCGACACCGGCTACGTGTATCGCGGCAAGCTGGACTTCGAAGTGATCACCACCGACATGGGCAACCTGCCCGAAATCCCGGTGAAGATCATGATGAACGTGGGCAACCCCGAACTCGCCTTCGAATTCGCCCAGATCCCGAACGGCGGCGTGGGCCTCGCCCGCCTGGAGTTCGTGATCAACAACATGATCGGCATCCACCCGAAGGCCATCCTGGAAATCAACCAGGTGCCCGCCAACCTGCGTGCCGAGATCACCCGTCGTTCCCGTGGCTATGCCACCCCCAAGCAGTTCTTCATCGAGAAGCTGGTTGAAGGCGTGGCCACCATCGCCGCCTCCTTCTACCCGAAGCCCGTGATCGTGCGTCTGTCGGACTTCAAGTCCAACGAGTACCGCAAGCTGCTGGGCGGCGAGATCTACGAGCCGGAAGAAGAAAACCCCATGCTGGGCTTCCGGGGTGCTTCCCGCTACATCGCCCAAAGCTTCCGCGACTGCTTCGAACTCGAATGCATCGCCATGAAGAAGGTGCGCGACGAGCTGGGCCTCACCAACGTTCAGCTGATGGTGCCCTTCGTGCGTAACCTGGACGAAGCTTCCTCCGTGGTCGAGCTGCTGGCCCGCCATGGTCTGAAGAAGGGCGAGAACGATCTCAAGCTCATCATGATGTGCGAGATCCCCTCCAACGCCCTGCTGGCCGACCAGTTCCTGAACTACTTCGACGGCTTCTCCATCGGCTCCAACGATCTGACCCAGCTCACCCTGGGTCTGGACCGGGACTCCGGCCTGGTGGCCCACTCCTTCGACGAGCGCGATCCCGCCGTGAAGCACCTGCTGTCCCTGGCGATCCAGAGCGCCAACAAGCTGGGCAAGTACGTCGGTATCTGCGGTCAGGGCCCCTCCGACCACGCCGACTTCGCCGAGTGGCTGATGGACGAAGGCATCCAGACCATCTCCCTGAACCCGGATACCGTGGTGGATACCTGGCTCAAGCTGGCTGCCCACACCAAGGCCTGATCAAGGTCTGATCCTTCGGGAGGGCGGATCATCCCCGGCAGCGCCGGGGCATGAGCCCGCCAAAGCACTGGAAAAAACCGGCTGCTGCGATTCTGTCGCGGCAGCCGGTTTTTTTGTTTATGGGGGCGGCGTGTCGCCCGCCTGCGTGGCTCCGGCCCGGCTCTGGCGGTAAGACGAGGGGCTCAGGCCGGTGCGGCGTTTGATGAAGCGGCAAAAGTAGGCCGGATCATCAAAGCCTAGCTCGGCGGCCACCCGGGCGACCGGCTGGCTGGTGTACAGCAGCAGCCGGCAGGCTTCCCGGGTGAGGCGTTGATGGATCATGTCCAGCGCCCCCAGGCCGCAGCGTTCGCGGGTCAGGCGGTTGAGGCGCGGGCTGCTCATGCCCAGCAGGGCGGCGTAGCGGGCCACTGGCCAGTGCTCCCGGTGATGGGCTTCCACCAGCAGGGCGAAGCGGGTGAACAGGGCCTGGGGTTGGGGGTTCGGGGTGGGGCGGGCCTGCTGGCGCTGGGCGGCCTGGGCCAAATGCCACAGGATGCCCTGGGTGAGCCAGTGGAGCACCGGCGCGTCCCCCAGGCCAGGGCTCAGGAAAGAGCTGTCCAGCTCGGTAAACAGGGCGGTGAGGCGCGCCACCGCCGGATCATCGCCGCCCGGTTCCAGGATGGTGGGGGTGGCGAACAGGGCCTGAAAGGCCGGGCCCGTGCCTTCCAGGTTTCCGTCCAGCAGGCGCTGGCTGCTGAAGGTCAGCACCCAGCCCTGGGTTTCCGGGGCGAAGCGAAAGCCATGCACGGTGCCGGGCGGAATGCTCACCGCGAAGGGGCTGGCGGCCTGGTGATCCACCTCATCCAGCGCAATCCGGGCGCAGCCCCGGGCCACCCACACGATCTGGAACAGGCTCTGGTGGATGTGGGGCTGGATTTCCCAGTCATGCCCCCGGCTGCGGGACTGGATGTCTTCCACATGCAGCAGCTCGCATCGGGGATTGGCCGGGTCGCCGTAGAGGGTGAAGTTGGGAATCGACATGGCGACGTGGGCAGGGGCAAGGGCAGGGGCAAAAGACCTGGGCAGCCCGGCGATGGCGGGCTGCCCGGATCATAACGCCCGCCGGGCGCTGCCGCTCAGATCTGCTCGATGCCCTCGAAGGGCAGGCCCACGTAGTTTTCCGCCAGGGCGGTGGAGGCCGCCCGGGAGCTGACCACGTAATCCAGCTGGGCGCGCCGGAAGCGGCGGGTGATGCTGTCTTCGCCTTCCATGTCGTGCAGCATCTGGGTCATCCACCAGGAGAAATGCTCTCCGCGCCAGATGCGCCGCAGGGCCCGTTCCGGGTATTCATTCAGCCCGGCCTCGGTGTCGTCCCGGTAGTAGCGGGCGAGGGCGTTGGCGAGCAGCACCACGTCGCCTGCCGCCAGGTTCAGCCCCTTGGCGCCGGTGGGCGGCACGATGTGGGCCGAGTCGCCGGCCAGGAACAGGCGGCCATGGCGCAAGGTTTCGCAGATGAAGCTGCGCATGGCGATGATGCCCTTCTGGAAGATGCGCCCTTCCTGCACCTGCCAGCCCTCGGTGTTGGCGAGCCGGGCCTGGAATTCGGCCCAGATCCGGTCATCCGACCAGTTATCCACGTGGTCGCTCGGGTCGCACTGGAAGTAAAGCCGCTGGATGCTCTGGCTGCGGGTGCTCAGCAGGGCGAAGCCCCGGTCGCTCTGGGCGTAGATCAGCTCCTTGCTGGAGGGGGGCGCCTCGCACAGGATGCCGAACCAGCCGCAGGGATAAACCTTCAGGTGCTCCTGGCGCAGGGTGGCCGGAATGGCCTGGCGCGAAGGCCCGTGGAAGCCGTCGCAGCCACCGATGAAGTCACACCCCAGGCTGCGGGCGTTGCCGGCGTGGGTGTAATGAATGGTGGGGCGGGCGGTTTCCAGCCCGTCCAGGCGCACATCGGATACGCCGAATTCGATGGGTGTGCCGTTGGCCAGCACGGCGGCCACCAGATCCTTGATCACTTCATGCTGGGCATACACGGTGATGGTCTTGCCGCCGGTGAGTTCGGGCAGATCAATCCGGTGGCGGCGCCCGCCGAAGGCCAGTTCTATCCCCTCATGGACAAAACCTTCCTGATCCATGCGTGCGCCCACCCCCAGCTGGCGCAGCAGTTCGGCGGTGGGATGCTCCAGCACCCCGGCCTTGATGGTGGCTTCGATGTCCTGCCGGGTGCGCTGTTCCAGCACCGTGCAGGCAATCCCCTTGCGATGCAGCAGCAGGGCCAGCAGCAGGCCGGCGGGGCCGGCGCCAATGATGCCCACCTGGGTTGTCGTATGCATGTTCGTGTCTCCGCGTGTTGTGGGTGTGGTCCGTCCGGGCTGGACGGCGCAGGCGCGTGAATGGACGAACCCATGCCAGGACTTGGACTTTTTGAACAGGGCGGGGGGCCGGTGGCGGGGGCGCCTGGCTGGGCTGGCGTTATTCCGAAATGCGATAACTGTTAGTGGATCGTGTGGCTATTGCATGGCTCCCCGGAAAACCAGAATGCGTGGCATTCCATCGTGACCCGCCGCCCCCTGGGGCCGCCAGGCGTTGCGCCATTCCATCAGGAGGAGAACCGCATGAGCATGATCATCGACATCCACGGCCACTACACCACCGCGCCCAAGGCCCTCGAAGAGTGGCGCAACCGGCAGATTGCCGGGATCAAGGATCCGGCCCAGATGCCCAAGGTGTCGGAGCTCAAGATCAGCGACGACGAGCTGCGCGAGTCCATCGAAAAGAACCAGCTCGCCAAGATGAAGGAGCGGGGCTCGGATCTGACCATCTTCTCCCCCCGCGCCAGCTTCATGGCCCACCACATTGGCGACTACAACGTGAGCGCCACCTGGGCCGCGATCTGCAACGAGCTGTGCCACCGCGTTGCCCAACTGTTCCCGGACAACTTCATCGGCGCCGCCATGCTGCCCCAGAGCCCGGGCGTGGATCCGGCCACCTCGATTGCCGAGCTGGAAAAGTGCGTGAAGGAATATGGCTTTGTGGCCATCAACCTGAACCCCGACCCCTCCGGCGGCCACTGGACCAGCCCGCCCCTGTCGGACAAGCACTGGTATCCCATCTACGAAAAGATGGTCGAGTACGACATCCCGGCCATGGTGCACGTCTCCACCAGCTGCAACTGTGCCTTCCACACCACCGGCGCCCACTACCTGAACGCGGACACCACCGCCTTCATGCAGTGCCTCACCTCGGATCTGTTCAAGGACTTCCCGACCCTGAAGTTTGTGATTCCCCACGGCGGCGGCGCGGTGCCCTACCACTGGGGCCGCTTCCGGGGCCTCGCCCAGGAGCTGAAGAAGCCCGAGCTGCGCGAGCACCTGCTCAACAACATCTTCTTCGACACCTGCGTGTACCACCAGCCCGGCATTGACCTGCTGACCAAGGTGATCCCGGTGGACAACGTGCTGTTCGCCTCCGAAATGATCGGCGCCGTGCGCGGCATCGACCCCACCACCGGCTTCTACTACGACGACACCAAGCGCTACATCGAGGCCGCCAACCTGAGCGCCGAAGAGCGCCACAAGATCTACGAAGGCAACGCCCGCCGCGTCTACCCGCGCCTGGATGCCGCCCTCAAGGCCAAGGGCCTGTAAGCCCGGATCACAAGGACAGAGGAAATCATCATGGAACTCAACAACCTGGGCATCGTCAAGCGCAACATCGTGCGCGCCGACAAGGCTGCCGCCGAACAACTGGGCCGCTTCGGCTCCGCCACCGTCCACGAAGCCATGGGCCGCGTCGGCCTGATGAAGCCCTACCTGCGCCCGGTGTTCTCCGGCGCGCCGGTGTCGGGCACCGCCGTCACCGTGCTGCTGCATCCGGGCGACAACTGGATGATGCACGTGGTGGCCGAACAGATTCAGCCGGGCGACATCGTGGTTGCCGCGATCACCGCCGAATGCACCGACGGCTACTTTGGCGACCTGCTCGCCACTTCCTTCATGGCCCGGGGCGCCAAGGCCCTGGTGATTGATGCGGGTGTGCGCGACAGCCGCGAACTCACTGCCATGGGCTTCCCGGTGTGGAGCAAGTGCCTGAGTTCCAAGGGCACCATCAAGGCCACCGTGGGCTCGGTGAACATCCCGGTGATCTGCGCCGGCGCAGCGGTGAACCCGGGCGACGTGATCGTGGCCGACGACGACGGCGTGGTGGTGGTCCCCGCTGCCATCGCCCCCGCCGTGGCCGAAGCCGCCGCCAAGCGCGAAGCCCTCGAAGCCGACAAGCGCGCCCAGCTGGCCGCCGGCGTGCTGGGGCTGGACATGTACAAGATGCGCGAACCCCTGGCCAAGGCCGGGCTGAAGTACATCGATTGATCTGAAGCTGAGCTAAGGTTCTGCACCATGGAATTTCAAAAGACGCCCGGCTGGCTGGACTGGTTTTCCGGCCCTGCCAAGCCCCGCTTCCAGCTCCCCGCCGGGGCGGTGGATGCCCACTGCCACGTGTTCGGCCCGGGGGCCGAGTTTCCCTACGCCCCCGAACGCAAATACACGCCCTGCGATGCATCCAAGCAGCAGCTGTTCGCCCTGCGCGACCACCTGGGTTTTGAGCGCAACGTGATCGTGCAGGCCACCTGCCACGGGGCCGATAACCGGGCGCTGGTGGATGCGCTGATCCACGCCGAAGGCAAGGCCCGGGGCGTGGCCACCGTGCGCCGCAGCATCACCGACCAAGCGCTGCAGGAGCTGCACGCAGCCGGGGTGCGCGGGGTGCGCTTCAACTTTGTGAAGCGGCTGGTGGATTTCACCCCCAAGGACGAGCTGCTGGAGATCGCCGCCCGCATCGCCCCCCTGGGCTGGCATGTGGTGATTTACTTCGAAGCGGTGGATCTGCCCGAGCTGTGGGACTTCTTCACCGCCCTGCCCACCACCGTGGTGGTGGATCACATGGGGCGGCCCGATGTGAGCAAGCCGGTGGATGGGCCCGAGTTCGAGCTCTTCCTCAAGTTCATGCGCGAAAATCCGAACGTGTGGTCCAAGGTGAGCTGCCCCGAGCGCCTGTCCCTGAGCGGCCCCAAGGCCCTGGACGGCGAGCAGAACGCCTACCGCGACGTGGTGCCCTTCGCCCGCCGCGTGGTGGAGGAGTTCCCCGAGCGCGTGCTGTGGGGCACCGACTGGCCCCACCCCAACCCGAAGGATCACATGCCCGACGACGGCCTGCTGGTGGATTTCATCCCCCACGTGGCGCCCACCGCCGCGCTGCAGCAGAAGCTGCTTGTGGACAACCCCAAGCGACTCTACTGGCCCGAAGAAGCACAATAAACCCATGACCGCAGCACCGGATGCCCCATGCACGGGCGTCCGGGCTCCCGGCAGGAGACACCCCATGGCCCTTGAAAAGCCTTACCAGGACATTCCCGGCACGACCATTTTCGATGCCGACCAGTCCCGCCTTGGCTACCACCTCAACCAGTTCTGCATGTCCTTGATGAAGGCCGACAACCGGGCCCGCTTCAAGGCCGACGAGCGCGCCTATCTGGATGAGTGGCCCATGACCGAGGCCCAGAAACAGGCCGTGCTGGATCGGGATCTGAACCGTTGCATCGCCCTGGGCGGCAACATCTACTTCCTGGCCAAGATCGGCGCCACCGATGGCAAGAGCTTCCAGCAGATGGCCGGCAGCATGACTGGCATGAGCGAAGAGGAATACCGCGAGATGATGCTGGGCGGCGGGCGCAGCGTTGAAGGCAACCGTTACATTGGCGAAGACGGGGACGCCCAGGCCCATCATCAGCCCCAGGGCCGGAGGAACTGACATGGCCAAGATCACCGCATCCGTTTACACCTCCCACGTGCCGGCCATTGGCGCCGCCATCGACCTGGGCAAGACCACCGATCCCTACTGGGTGCCGCTGTTCAAGGGCTATGAGCCGTCCAAGGAATGGATGGAGGCCAACAAGCCCGACGTGATCTTCCTGGTCTACAACGACCACGCCACGGCCTTCAGCCTGGAGATGATCCCGACCTTCGCCATTGGCTGCGCCGCCGAGTTCCAGCCCGCCGACGAAGGCTGGGGCCCGCGCCCGGTGCCGGTGGTCCAGGGCCACCCGGAGCTGGCCGCCCACATCGCCCAGAGCGTGATTCAGGACGACTTTGACCTGACCATCGTTAACAAGATGGACGTGGATCACGGCCTCACCGTGCCCCTCAACCTGCTGTGCGGCAGCCCCGAAGCCTGGCCCTGCCCGGTGATTCCGTTTGCCGTGAATGTGGTCCAGTACCCCGTGCCTTCTGGCCGCCGCTGCTACAACCTGGGCCGGGCGATTCGCAAGGCCATTGAATCCTACGACCGCCCCCTCAAGGTGCAGATCTGGGGTACGGGCGGCATGAGCCACCAGCTCCAGGGCCCCCGCGCCGGTCTCATCAACCGGGAGTGGGACAACGCCTGGCTCGACAAACTGATCCACGACCCGGAAGCCGCCGCCGCCGTGCCCCATGTGGAGTACGTGCGCGAATCCGGCTCCGAAGGCATCGAACTCGTCATGTGGCTGATCGCCCGTGGCGCCATGGATGATGTGGCCGGTGGCCCGCCGCCGCGCCAGGTCCATCGTTTCTATCACGTCCCCGCCTCCAACACCGGGGTGGGCCACCTGATTCTGGAGAACCAATAAACATGAGCAAGACCATCAAGGTGGCGCTGGCCGGCGCCGGTGCCTTCGGCATCAAGCATCTGGACGGCATCAAGAACATCGACGGCGTGGAAGTGGTTTCCCTCATCAGCCGTGATCTGGACAAGACCCGGGAAGTGGCCGCCAAGTACGGCATCGGCCACGTCACCACCGAGCTGGATGAAGCCCTGGCCCTGCCCGAAGTGGATGCGGTGATCCTGTGCACCCCCACCCAGATGCACGCCTCCCAGGCCATCGCCTGCCTGAAGGCCGGCAAGCACGTGCAGGTGGAAATCCCCCTGGCCGATAGCTGGAAGGATGCCGAGGATGTGGTCTACCTGGCCCGCGAAACCGGCCTGGTGGCCATGTGTGGCCATACCCGCCGCTTCAACCCCAGCCACCAATGGGTGCACAAGAAGATCGAGGCCGGCGAGTTCAACATCCAGCAGATGGATGTGCAGACCTACTTCTTCCGCCGCACCAACATGAACGCCCTGGGCCAGCCCCGCAGCTGGACTGACCACCTGCTGTGGCACCACGCCGCCCATACCGTGGATCTGTTCGCCTACCAGGCCGGCAGCCCCATCGTCCAGGCCAACGCCGTTCAGGGCCCGATTCACCCGACCCTGGGCATCGCGATGGACATGTCCATCCAGCTCAAGGCCGCCAACGGCGCGATCTGCACCCTGTCCCTGTCGTTCAACAACGATGGCCCCCTGGGCACCTTCTTCCGCTACATCGGCGACACCGGCACCTACATTGCCCGCTACGACGATCTGGTGAATGGCAAGGAAGAGAAGATTGACGTGTCCCAGGTGGATGTGTCCATGAACGGCATCGAGCTGCAGGATCGGGAATTCTTTGCCGCCATCCGCGAAGGCCGCGAGCCCAACAGCAGCGTGGCCCAGGTGCTGCCCTGCTACAAGGTGCTGCACCAGCTGGAACAGCAGCTCAACGCGGCCCTGTAAGCTGCGTCGCGCCCGGATCAAACCCACGCCGCCTCCGGGCGGCGTTGCCAGTTACAGGAGTCGTCATGAAACGCAAGGTCGGTCAGTTTGAAGTCTCGCCCCTGGGGCTCGGGTGCATGAATCTGAGCCACGCCTACGGGCTTCCTCCCTCCCCGGAAGCGGCCGCCCGGGTGCTGCTCGAAGCCCTGGATGCGGGCGTGGATTTCTTCGACACCGCCGCCCTGTATGGTTTTGGGGCCAATGAGCGCCTGCTCGGGCAGGTGCTGGCGCCCCATCGCCAGCGTTTTGTGCTGGCCACCAAGTGCGGGATGCACGGGGTGGACGGCAAGCGGGTGATCGACGGTCGGCCGGACACGATCCGTCAGAGCGTTGAAACCAGCCTGCGTCACCTCAACACCGAGGTGATCGACCTCCTGTATCTGCACCGCTGGGATCGCCAGGTGCCCATCGAAGACAGCGTGGGCGCCATGGCCGATCTGGTGAAGGCCGGCAAGGTGCAAAGCCTGGGCCTGTCGGAAGTCTCGGCCCAGACCCTGCGCCGCGCCCATGCGGTGCACCCGATTGCCGCGCTCCAGACCGAGTATTCCCTCTGGACGCGCAACCCGGAAATCGCAGTGCTGGAGGCCTGTCGTGCGCTGGGCACCGCGTTTGTGGCCTTCAGCCCGCTTGCCCGGGGCTTTTTGTGTGGCGAACTGGCGGATGTGAGCGCCCTCGATGGCAAGGACATCCGCCGGGGCATGCCGCGCTTCTTCCCGGACAACTACGCCGCCAATCTGCAACTGCTGCCGGCCTACCGAGCAGTGGCCGATGAGCTGGGTTGCACCCCGGCCCAGCTGGCCCTGGCCTGGGTGCTGGCCCGGGGCGAGCATGTGCTGGCCATTCCGGGCACCACCTCCCTGGCCCATTTGCGGGATAATCTGGGGGGGCTGCAGGTGCGCCTCGATGCCATCCACATGGCGCGTCTGGATGCCCTCATCAACCAGGCCACGGTGCATGGGCCGCGCTACAACGCGCCGACCCAGACCGAAATCGACACGGAAGAATTTGCGGCCTGAGCCTCGATCCCTGAGCGCTGACCCTGTTTCTTTCCACTCCGTTCATGCCGGCAAGGTGCCAAAGTCTCGCCAGACTAGGGCCCCTTGCCTTTTGTGCTTTGTAGCGACCCACCCATGCTGGATATTCTGGAAATCACCGCCCCGGTTTTTGTGCTGATCGGCCTGGGCTACCTTGCGGTCCGGCTGGGCCTGTTCTCCCGCACCATGCTGCCCGCCATGGGCGCCTTTGTGGTGCGGGTGGCCCTGCCGGTGCTGATCTTTAAATCCCTCTCGCGCCGTTCGTTTGCCGAGGTGATGAACACCCAATACCTGGCGGCCTACGCGTTTGGCTCGCTCCTGATGCTGGGCCTGGGCATGCTGTGGGCCTGGCGTTGGCGCAAGGAGGGGTTGGAGGGCGCAAGCCTGATCGGGATGGGCGTGTGCTCGGCCAACAGTGCCTATGTGGGCTTCCCGATAGCGGTGCAGGTGGTGGGGCCCACTGCCACGGTGGCCCTGGCCCTCACCATGATTGTTGAAAACATGCTGATGCTGCCCCTGTGCATTGCCCTGGGCGAGAGCGGGGGCGAGCGTCACACGCCGTTTCTGCGCACCTTCGGGCGTTCCTTGCTGGGCCTGTGGCGTAATCCGATTGTGGTTGGGATCGTGCTCGGGATCAGCTTTGCGCTGCTCCAGATCCCGGTGCCGGCGCCGGTCTCCAAGGCCGTCGATATGATGGCCGGGGCCTCGGCGCCGGTGGCCCTGTTCTTTATCGGTGGCAGCCTGGTGGGCCTGCCCCTGCGCGACATGCTGGTGGATGTGGGCGTGGTGACCTTCGCCAAGCTGGTGCTGCACCCCCTGGCGGTGATGGGCGGGGTGCTGCTGTTTGGCCCCATCGACCCCCTGCTGGCGGCAGGGGCGGTGCTCCTGGCGAGCGCCCCCATGCTCAGCATCTACCCGATTTTTGGCCAGCGCCACGGGCGGGAAGGCTTTTGTGCGGCCACCCTGCTGGTGGCCACGGTGATGTCCTTCCTGACCATCGGCGCCATGCTGTGGCTGCTCCGTGAGCACAGCCCCTTCCGCATCGTGGTGCCCTGAGGCGGATGCCGGGCGCTGGGGTTCAGTCGCCCGGCGCTGCGGCAGCCAGGGCTGCGGGCACCACCGCCTCCAGCTGGCCGCGCAGCCAGCTGTGGGCCGGGTCATGCCGGTGGCGCAGATGCCAGACCATGTACATGGGCAGGCGCGCTCGCAACGCCCTACAGGGCGCCCCCCCCCAGCAGCCCCGGCAGGGTGGCCAGGCGGCTGCTCCCGCGCAGGAAAGACGGAATCCCGGCAAAGCCCGGCACGCTGGCCACAAAGCGGCGCTGGATGCCCTGGGCCGCCAGCACCTGGTCAATCTCCAGGCCCCGGTGGGGTTCGTAGCGTACGGTGATGTGATCGGCGGCCAGGTAATCGTCCAGCCCGGCGGGGGCGGCCCGCTGGCGGGGGTCGAAGAACACCCGGTAGTCATCTTCAAACAAACGCTTTTGCAGGATGTCGCCCGCCTCCGGTGGGCGGGGCGAGATCACCAGCTGGCAGCCCCCGTCGCGCAGCATCTCGGCGCTGGGCACGCCCGAGGGCAGCACCCGCAGGCTCAGGCCGGGGGCCGCATCACGCAGCCGGTCGAGCAGGGGTGGGAGCAGCAGATCGCGCTGGAAGTCGTTGGCCGCAATGGTGAAGTGGCCCTTCAGGCGGGCGGGGTCGAAGTCGCTATGGGTGGCGAAGCGGCGCAGCTCATCGAGCAGCACCCGGGCATCCAGGGCCAGGGCTTCGGCTCGGGCGGTGGGGACGATGCCGCGCCCCGATTTGACGAACAGTGGATCGCCCACGATGCCGCGCAGCTTGTCGAGCAGGTGGCTCACCGCCGATTGGGTGACCCCCAGCCGCTCGGCGGCACGGGTGATGGAGCCTTCCTCGATGACGGCCACCAGCAACTGAAGCAGCCGGCCGTCCAGGTTCAAATGATCGAAATTATTCATGGGTGGATTCAATGATGCTGGATTTATCCCTCTTCAGGAAGGGGACAAACTTCGTCCCGTTGCCGCACTTGTGGCATTCACACCCAGGAGACACCCATGGCAGAAACCAAGAAGCGTGTGAGCATCCCCGGCACCACGCTGTTCGACGGCGAGGCGGCGCGCAAGGGCTACGCCCTCAATCAGATGTGCTATTCCTTCAATTCCGCCGACAACCGGGCCGCCTTCGTGCAGGACGAAGCCGCCTATTGTCGCAAGTTCGGCCTCAACGCCGAGCAGCGGGCCGCCGTGGAGGCGCGCAATGTGCTGGCCCTGATCGCAGCGGGCGGCAATGTGTATTACCTGGCCAAGTTCGCCGGCATTCTGGGTCTGGATGTGCAGGATCTGGGCGCCCAGCAGACGGGCATGACCAAGGAAGCCTTCAAGGCAAAACTCATCGAAGCGGGGCGTTAAGACATGGCAAAGATCGTAGGCAGCATCCTCACCTCCCACGTGCCGGCCATTGGCCGTGCAATTGCCGGCGGCCTGCAGGGCGACCCGTACTGGAAGCCCCTGTTCGATGGCTATCCCCCCGTCCAGAAGTGGCTCCAAGAAGTGAAGCCCGATGTGGTGGTGATTCTCTACAACGACCACGGCCTCAACTTCTTCCTCGACAAGATGCCCACCTTCGCCGTGGGGGCCGCGCCCTCTTACCAGAACGCCGACGAGGGCTGGGGCATCCCGACCCTGCCGGCCTTTCCGGGGGATCAGGATCTGTCCTGGCACCTGATCGAGGAACTGGTCGAAAAGGAATTCGACGTCACCACCTGTCAGGAAATGCTGGTGGATCACGCCTACACCCTGCCCATGAAGCTGCTGTGGCCGAACGCGGGCGATTCCTGGCCGGTGCGCACGGTGCCGGTGTGCATCAACACCGTCCAGCACCCGCTGCCCAGCGCCAAGCGCTGCTTCAAGCTCGGCCAGGCCGTGGGCGAGGCGATCCGCAGCTGGGATTCGGATGCCCGCGTGCTGGTGCTGGGCACCGGCGGGCTGTCGCACCAGCTGGACGGGGAGCGTGCCGGCTTCATCAACAAGGAATTCGATCTGGCCTTCATGGACAGCCTGGTCAAGGATCCCGCCTGGGCCACCCAGTATTCGGTGGACGAGCTGATCGAAAAAACCGGCACCCAGGGCATCGAGCTGCTCATGTGGGTCGCCGCCCGGGCTGCGCTGGGTACCGACGCCGGCAGCGCACGCCTGCTCCATTCCAATTACCATATCCCCATTTCCAACACGGCCGCCGGACTCATGCTGTTCGACAGCCAGGACTGATTCTGCCCCCTGCCGCCACAAGCGGCAGCGTGGCCGGAACCGTCTGCCATGGCGCCAGAAAGCCCTGTTGGGGTTTTCTGGCGCCTTTTGTGCTTGTCCGGCGCGCATGGCCCAGGCCGCCGCCCGAAGCAGCCAGGCCCGTTTTTCTTCCTCCCCCGACCCAGAATTGATGATCCTTCCAGAGGACTTGATGAACACTTCCGTGCTGCCCTTCCTGCCCCGTATCGAGGGCATCGAGTTTGTCGAATACGCCACCCGCCAGGTGGACACCTTTGGCGCCCTGCTCCAGGCCATGGGTTTTGTGCCGGTGGCCCGCCACCGTTCGCGCCAGGTGCTGCTTTATCGCCAGGGGAACATGAACGTGATCCTCAACGCCCACCCCAAGGCCCAGCATGTGCCCGAGGGGGACGGCATCGAACTGCGCGCCCTGGGCCTGCGGGTGCCCGACGCCGAGCAGGCCTACGCCCACGCCTTGGCCTGCGAGGCCCGGCCCGTGGCCACCCGGCCCGGGCCCATGGAACTGAACATTCCGGGCATCCAGGGGCCGGGCGGCGCGGCGGTGTTTCTGCTGGACCGGCGCGCCGGTGTGGCTTTTTATCAGGTGGATTTTCTGCCCCTGCCGGGGGTGAGCTTTGAAGTGCCGGCCCTGGCCGGGCTGCATCTCTTTGGGGTGGTTCAGTACATCCAGCGGGGTGAAACCGCCCGCTGGTGCGATTTCTTCCACCAGACCCTGGGCTTCGAGCCCCTGCCCGATGATGTGCGTTTTGGGGTGATGCCCCGGGGCGCCCTGATGCGCAGCAGCGACGAGAGCTTCTTCCTCCAGTTTGTCGAAGCCCCCGAAGGCGCCGAAGACGCCCACTGGCAGGAAGGCTTCACCCGCATCGGTCTGGGCGCCCCCGATGTGGCCGCCGCCGTGGCGGTGCTTGAAGCCCGGGGCATCCAGTTTGTGGATGCCAGCTTGTTGGGGGGCCGTGACCGGGGCGCCCTGACCCGCAGCCTGGAAGGCGGCATCCAGTTCGAACTGGTGCAGCACGCGGCCTGATGCAGGGCGCATTGCGCAAGCCAAAAAAATGGCACCCCGTGGGGTGCCAAATTTCTCAACGCTAGGAGAACGATAGAGAAAACGGAGAAACTCGGAAAGTCTCGGAGAGTCTCGGGAATTACGGGGGCGCCCGCAGGCACCCCATCTCCTGAAAACCCCATCGCGCCGACTGTGCCCGTGCCGGAGGTGAGGAACGGCGGGGGGAGGTGGGGCAGCCGGCGCCGACGGGATCAGAACTTGTAGACGAAGCCCAGTTGCACGCCCCGGATGGTTTCGCCATTCACGTCGCTGGCGGCGGTGTAGTTCTTGGGCAGGCCAGCGGAACCGGACGGGCGGAAGCCTGCGTTCGGGTCGTTGGACAGCACATCGGCCAGGGCGTAGATCATGGTGTCCTTGAAGATGTCGTAGTAGGCACCCACGGCCCAGCCGTTGGCGTTCTTGCCGGTGCCGGAGCTGTCTTCAATCCGGCCATACAGGGCGCCCAGACGCAGCTTGGGGGTCAGCTTGTAGTCGGCGGATACCTGCCAGATGTTGTAGTAGGTGTTGGCGCCGGTGCTGGTGCCGGTGACCAAAGAGCCGGTGTTGCCCAGGGGCGCGCCGCCGTTGTTCAGGGTGTAGCCCGCCTTGCAGCTTCCGTCGCTGTTGCTGTTGGTACACGTGCTGGCGTTGTTGTTGGTGCGCACGTAGGCCAGATACACCTTGCCGCGACCGTAGTCGTAGTTGGCGTACAGGTTGTTGTAGAACACGGTCTTGTCGACGGTGCTGGCATACGGCGACTTGCCGCCCACGCCGGCGTAGCCGATGCGGAAGGGGCCGTTTTCATAGTCGGCGGCGAGTTGGTAGACGCCCTGGTTGTCGGTTTCGTTTTCCTTGGCACCGGCGAAGGAGTAGTGGGCTTCCAGCAGCAGGCCGTCCATCCGGTTGGAGATCCAGGCCAGGTCGCTGTCGTAGCGGGAGGCCACGCCGAACGCATTGATCACCGAACCCATGGTGCGGGCGGTGAAGTCGATGTAGCTGCCCCGGTAGAACACGGCGGTGTTCTGGCGCCCGGCGCGGAACTCGCCGTAAACACTCTTCAGGCCCACCCAGGCTTGGCGGTCAAACAGACGGGTGGAGTCGGCCTGGCTGCCGTTGGTGATGTTCAGGCCCTGTTCCAGCTGGAACTTGATGGACAGGTCGGTATCCACCGGCTTCTCGCCACGCACCCCTACGCGGGTGCGCAGATAGCCGCCTTCTTCCAGCGCATTCAGGGACTTGCCCGAGCTACTGCGCATGAAGTTGAGGTACTGATCCACATTCCCATACACATTGAAGGTGGCACCACCCGCTTCGATGGCCGGCAGTTCAGCATGGGCCAGGCCCGCATTCAAAGAGGCCAGACCGGCCAGCAGGACGCTCAGGGTTTTGACTTTCATTTCCTTACCAACTCCTCTTGTTGTATATGCCGGCCCAGGTGCGTGAACGCATCCATGTGCATGGCCGGTTTGTCTCCAGTCGCCCTGTGTGCGGCGACATGGGCAGGAGATTACCGAGGGGGCTGGGGCAGAAGTCGGTAAAGCGGGCGAGTTTGTGCGCTTATCGATTCAGTGCGTGCGATAGTCGCTCATATTAAGGGTGGATAATGGAACTGCATTTCATTATTTGTGGCGCAGCAGGCTGGTGGAGAGATGCGTTGAGAGGGATGTTTGTAAGCAAGCGTATGGTTGTGGCGCGTGGCGTCAGAGCAGCTCAGGCGCCTGCTGGTGCAAGACTTGTTCTCCCAGAGGGCCATAAAATCCTCGAGTCAGGGAGAAGAAACGGCTCAGTTGCCCTTGGCTCGGAACGAGATCTATGGCGGCGAGGCAAGCCAGATCCCAATCCTGTGTCCAATGTTCTTCGAAGCACGCTTCAAGCTCGCGCCACCACTGTCGGCGTCGGGTGATGAGAAAGGGACTGTTGAGGTTGAGCAGTTCGATGGTGTAGCGGGCGCGGGCTGTGTCTGTCTCGTTCAGATCCATGGCGGGGACGACCCGGCCATCCGAAAGGTAGTGGAAGAAGCGGGCGCAATCGCTTTGATGGGGAGAGACAAACGCCTGCATGCTCACTCCTGACTGCTTGCCCGGGGCGTGGCCACCAAATGCCTCATGTTTGAGCCGGGCGAGATCTTGGCTCTGCAGGG
>JAJTBM010000358.1 GCA_021286885.1 Rhodocyclales bacterium | reverse complement strand
CATGCGGCCAGCAGGGCGGTGGCCAGCAGGCTGAGGGCGATGTTCTGGAACTTCATGGTAATCAGACTCCGGGTTCTGTGGGGCTGAGGGAGGAGAGAGGTGCGCGCCTGAGGGAGGTTCAGTTGCGCGGTTGCGGTCCCCAGGTGGGCTCGCGGACATCACCGGACTGGACGGAGAGGCGTTGCTTCACCCGTCCATCCGCCGAAACGGCAGCCAGCACACCCCGTCCGCCCTGTTCGGTGGCGTAGAGCACCATCCGACCATTGGGGGCGAAGCTGGGGGATTCATCCTTCGCGGTGTCGGTGAGGATCTGGGTCTGGCGCGAGGCCAGATCCATGATTGCCACCTGGAAGCGGCCGCTGTTGCGGGCCACGTAGACCATGCTCTTCCCATCGGGGGAAATCTTGGGGCTCACGTTATAGCTGCCCTCGAAGGTGATCCGCTGGGTATCGCCACCACTGGAGGATGTACGGTAGATCTGGGGGCTGCCGCCCCGGTCGGAGGTGAAGTAGATCCAGCCCCCGTCCGGCGACCAGGCCGGTTCGGTATCAATGCCGGAGGAGCTGGCCACGCGCTGCACGCCCGAGCCATCTGCATTCACCACATAAAGCTGGGATTGACCATCCTTGGTCAGCACCACCGCCAGCCGGCGCCCATCGGGCGACCAGGCGGGGGCGGAGTTGGAGCCCTTGAAGTTGGCCGCCACGTTGCGCTGGCCGGTGGCCAGGGAATGCACGTATACAACCGGCTTCTTGGATTCGAAAGAAACATAGGCCAGCCGGCTGCCATCGGGCGACCAGGCGGGGGAAATGATGGGCTCCTTGGAGGCCAGGGCGGTCTGGGCGTTGCTGCCGTCCGCATCGGCCACCTGGAGTTCAAAGCGGCTGCCCACCTTCAGTACGTAGGCGATGCGGGTGGAGAACACGCCGGGTTCGCCGGTGAGTTTTTCGTAGATGAAGTCGGCGATCCGGTGCCCGGTGGTGCGGTACTGGTTGGCCGACATCAGCATGGCCTGGGTGCCCAGGCTGACTTGTTTTTGGGTGTCTTGCAGGCGCACTTGCACCTGATAGCGGCCCGCGCCGTTGGCAGCGATGGTGCCGGTGGCCACCGCATCGGCCCCCTTGCCACGCACCCGGGCGAAATCTACCGGCGCATCGGCGCCCATGGGCACCGGGCCGAGCTCGATCATCTTGAACAGGCCGCTGCGTTCCAGGTCGGCGCGCACCACGTCGGTGACGGCGCGGGGGAGGGCGTTCTCGCCTTCAAAGGCGGCCACCGCCACGGGCATCCGGTTGGCGCCGGAGCCGGTGATCTCGATGCTCAGCTGGGCATGGGCCACGGAGGACGCAAGGACCAGCGCACAACCCGGCAGGAAGCCGCGCAGGAGGGACAGGATGCGTGTATGCATGGGCAAAAAAAGGCTCGATGCGTTAGGTTAAACGGTCAGGCATGGCAGCTTGATGAAGCGCGCCACGCCGGGCTCAGGGCCACCGGGGCTTCAGTCCCGCAGCGGGTAGAACTTGAGTTCGAGACTGCGATCAAAAAGCTCCGGCTTATCGGGTTTGGGCAGCGGGCTCGACTTCTGGATGGCGCGCTCGATGGCGTTGTCCAGCTGCGGATTGCCGGTGCTGCGCTTCAGGCGCACGTCCATCACCGAGCCATCGGGCAGCTGTTCGACGATGAACACCGCGAAGGGATCACCGCTCACCCCCGGCGGGAGCACGATATTACCCTTTACCTTGGCCCGGATCTTGTTCATATAGCCTTCCAGGGCCTTGCCCCGGGCAGCATCGGACTTGGCCTTGGCGAGTTGGGCCATTTCCTCCTGGAGCTGGCGGCTCTGGCTGGCATTGGCCGAATCCCGGGCGAGCAGCTCGCGCATCCGCTTGTCTTCCAGCTCACGGCTGCCTTCCACGCCACCGGGCTTGCCCCCCTCTTTGCCGCCCTTCTCACCCTTGGTGTCTTTCACGTCGGGCTTGGCGTCTTTCTTGGGCTCGGCCTTGGGGTCAGGCTTGGCATCCTTCTTGGGATCAGCCTTGGCGTCGGACTTGTGCTCAGCCTTGGGATCGGGCTTGGTGTCTTTTTTCGGCTCGGGTTTGGGCTCAGGCTTGGGCTCGGGCTTTTTGGGTTCCGGTTTCGGCTCGGGTTTCTTGGGCTCCGGCTTGGGCTCGGGTTTCGGTTCCGGCTTCTTCGGTTCGGGCTTGGGTTCCGGCTTGGGTTCCGGCTTCTTCGGTTCCGGCTTTTTGGGCTCGGGCTTGGGCTCAGGTTTTTTGGGTTCAGGCTCGGGCTTCTTCTTTTCCCGTTCCTTCTCGTGGGCCTTCAGCGCGATGTCCGGTTGCTTGTGGGCCGGCGGTGTCTCATGGCGCGGCTCGGGCCGGGGCTCGGGTTTATGCACCGGCTCCGGTTTGGGCTGGGGCTTGGGTTCGGGTTTCGGTTCCGGCTTGGGTTCCGGGCGTCGCGCTTCCACCTTGGGTGCCGGCTTGGGGGCTTCCCGAGGGACGGCGGTTTCCACGGGCGGCGGCGGGGGAGGGGGCGCGGGCGGCGGAGCGCTCACCAACTCCACATCCAGGGTCTCGGCCACCGGGCGGCTTTGCCAGCGGATGCCGTAGAACAGAAACAGGCCCAGACCCACGTGCACCAGGGCGGCCAGCATCAGCGAGGCCCATTTGCCACGTTCCTGGGGGCGTTGGGTGGGATTCATGAACCGGATTTCTGGGTCTGAAGCCCGACCTTGCTGACGCCCGCGTTGCGCAGGTCGTTCAGGGTGTTCATCACCAGCTCGTAGCGCACGCTCTTGTCGGCGGCGATCACCACCGCCCGGTCGGGGTGGGCCTGGGTTTCGGCGCCCACTTCGCGGATCAGGGCTTTTTGCTCCAGGCTTTCTTCGGGGGCGTTGCTGGTGCGGCGCAGGGTGTAGCTGCTGTCATCCTTGATGGTGACGATCATCG
Source organism: Rhodocyclales bacterium (assembly GCA_021286885.1). Classification (GTDB taxonomy): domain Bacteria; phylum Pseudomonadota; class Gammaproteobacteria; order Burkholderiales; family Rhodocyclaceae; genus Zoogloea. Next base: position 583 of record JAJTBM010000358.1, on the reverse strand, counting down.
CTTCGGAGGGCGGGGCCGCCGCTTTGTCCACATTGGGCAGGTTGACCGTGCCGGGCTGGATCATGGGGGCGGTGACCATGAAGATCACGAGCAGCACCAGCATCACGTCGATATACGGGACGACGTTGATCTGGTTCATCAGGCGACGTTGGCGCATGGCGGCGGGCTCCCCTTAGCGCAGCTGGCGCTGGAGGATGTTCAGGAACTCTTCGGAGAAGCTCTCGAAACGAATCGCGATCCGGTCGATGTCGTGGGAGAAGCGGTTGTAGGCAATCACCGCCGGAATCGCCGCAAACAGGCCGATGGCGGTGGCCACCAGGGCTTCGGCGATGCCGGGGGCCACGTGGGCCAGGGTGGCGGCGCCCACATTGGCGAGGCCCCGGAAGGCGTTCATGATCCCCCACACGGTGCCGAACAGGCCCACATAGGGCGATACCGAACCCACCGAGGCGAGGAAGGCCAGATGGGCTTCCAGGTCGTCGATTTCGCGCTGGTAAGTGGCGCGCATGGCCCGCTTGGCCCCGTCGATGATGGCGCCGTGGTCCATGCTCTTGCCGCGCAGCTTGGCGAATTCGCGGTAGCC
>JAJTBM010000357.1 GCA_021286885.1 Rhodocyclales bacterium | reverse complement strand
CCCGCATAGGCATTGCCCAGGCCGCTGGCGTTTTGTTCGAGCAGCTGGAAGCCGGCCCCGTGGCTGGCGCCGGCCCAGAGGCCAAGTAGCACAAGGGATAGCGGGTGAAGGCGGGTGTGGGTGGGTTGCATGGGCTGTCTCCGGATTGTTGTGGATCTTGTGGGTATGGGTGCTGCGGCCCGGCCCGGGGGCGGGCCAGGGCGGCCCCTTCCCGCCGCCCGGGGGCGGAAGGAAAGCAGCAGGGGCCTGGAAATGCCTGGAATGCCTGGAAAGGTATGCGGGATGTGCTGAGGTGGGCGCGGTGGCGCCCGGGTGCTCAGGCGGCGAGCCGGTGTTCGCCGGGTTTGTGGGCGGTGGCGACGCCGTAGTCGAAGGGGAAGTCGTCTACTTTGATCACCTGGTCACGCAGGGCGTTGCGCCGCTCCAGCAGCTCGAACTCGGCGGCGCTGATGAGGCCGGCTTCCCGGGCTGCGCGGGCGATGTCACGCACATTGGCGAGGGGGTTGTTGGCAAAGCGCCCCTGCTTTTCGGCCTCCCGGATGCGGGCCTCGATGGGCTCCGCCGCCAGGGTGGCCGCCAGCCCCTGCTCGATGGCGCCCAGGGGTTCGTCGCTGGTACGCGGTACGTGGCATTCGGCAGTGAGCCGGTCCCGGGTGGGCGAGGGGGCAATCAGCAGCTTGGCCGCCGCGTGGCCCACCGCATCGGAAGGCACCACATAGGGCTTGCCCCAGGGGAAGATCATCTTGTGCAGCAGCCAGCCCACCAGCCGGTTGGGGTAGTTGATGGCGATCACGTGGTCAAAGGCTTCCTGGGTCTGGTAGATGGCATCCCACACGGCCCAGTGCATCAGCGGCGCGTCGGCCTGCTGGCGGCCTTCTTCCTCGTAGCGCTTGAGGGTGGCCGAGATCAGGTACATGTTGGAGAGGATGTCCCCCAGCCGGGCCGAGAGCTTTTCCCGGCGCTTGAGGCTGCCGCCCAGGAGCAGCATGGAGATGTCCGACAAGAACGCGAAGGCCGACGAGAAGCGGGTGAGCTGCTGGTAGTAGCGCTTGAGCTCCGGCGCCCCGTGGCGCGGGGTGGCCACGAAGGCCGAGCCGGTGAGGCCCATCACCAGCGCCCGCAGCCCGTTTTTGAGCACATAGCCCACATGCCCCCACAGGGCCCGGTCGAAGTCGGCCAGCCCCTGGCGTGCATCCGGGTGCTGGGCGGCCTGCATTTCGGCCAGCACATGCGGGTGGCAGCGGATTGCCCCCTGGCCAAAGATGATGAGGCTGCGGGTGAGAATATTGGCCCCTTCCACCGTGATGCCGATGGGCACCTGCTGGTAGGCGCGCCCGAGGAAGTTGGAGGGCCCCAGGCAGATGCCCTTGCCGCCGATCACGTCCATGCCGTCGTTCACCACCTGCCGGGCCCGTTCGGTGACGTGGTATTTGGCAATGGCCGACACCACCGAGGGCTTTTCGCCCAGATCCACCGCGCCGGCGGTCATCTTGCGGGTGGCGTCCATCATGTAGGTGTAGGCGCCGATCCGGGTGAGGGCTTCTTCCACCCCTTCAAACTTGCCAATCGCCATCTTGAACTGGCTGCGGATGCGGGCGTAGGCGCCCACCGCCCGGGCCGTCATCTGGGCCATGCCGCTGTTGGAGGAGGGCAGCGAGATGGCCCGCCCGGCGGCCAGGCACTCCATCAGCATGCGCCAGCCCTTGCCGGCCATGGCGGGGCCGCCGATGATGAATTCGAGGGGCATGAACACATCCTGGCCCCGGGTGGGGCCGTTCATGAACATGGCGTTGAGGGGGAAGTGGCGCCGCCCGGTATCCACCCCCGGGTGGTCGTGGGGCACCAGGGCGCAGGTGATCCCCAGATCCTTTTCGCCCCCCAAGAGGCCGTCCGGGTCGTACAGCCGGAAGGCGAGGCCCAGCAGGGTGCACACCGGGGCGAGGGTGATGTAGCGCTTGTCCCAGGTCACGCGCATCCCCAGCACCTCGCGCCCCTGCCATTGGCCCTTGCACACGATGCCGTGGTCGGGAATGGCCGCTGCATCCGAGCCGGCCCAGGGGCTGGTGAGGGCGAAGGCGGGGATTTCCTCGCCCCGGGCAAGGCGGGGCAGGTAATGGTTTTTCTGGGCTTCGGTGCCGTAGTGGAGCAGCAGCTCGGCGGGGCCCAGGGAGTTGGGCACCATCACCGACACCGCCAGGGCCGAGGAGCGGGTGGACAGCCGGGTCACCACCTGGGAATGGGCGTAGGCCGAAAAGCCCAGCCCGCCGTACGCCCGGGGGATGATCATGCCCAGGAAGCCCTGTTCCTTGATGTAGTGCCAGGCCTCGTGGGGCAGGTCGTAGAGCTGGTGGGTGACCTGCCAGTCATTCACCCGCCGGCAGGCTTCTTCCACCTGGTTGTCCATGAAGGCCTGCTCCTCGGCGGTGAGGCGCGGGGTGGGGTAGGCGAGCAGCCGGTTCCAGTCCGGCGCCCCCCGGAACAGTTCTCCCTCCCACCAGACGGTGCCGGCTTCCAGGGCGTCCTTTTCGGTGGGCGACATCTGGGGCAGCACTTTCTTGTAGGTGGCAAACAGGGGCTTGCTCAGGATCTGGCGCCGCAGGGGGCGGATCGTCAGCAGGCCGGCGAGGGCTGCCGGGGCGAGGGCGCCCAGCAGGGGGAGGGAAGAAAAGTCCATGGTGTGTGTCTCCGGGTGTTTTTTTGTTTGTGTGTTGTTTTTGCTTTGCTTGTGGCAGGCCTCGGGCCACCTCAGGGCGCCTCAGGGCGCGGCCCCGCTTGGGGGGGAGAACTGGGGCAGGGGCGCCCGCAGCCCGCCCAGCAGAAAGCTCATCAGGCGTTCGAGCAGACGGTCGTGGCGGTCTTCGGTGTCGGCAGGTTCGATTTCCCAGTCGGTGACGACCCGCAGCGCATCGGTGCCGGCAATGGCGTAGGAGGTGGCCCCGAGCATGAAATGAACGCGCCACACGATTTCAGCCTTCGGCACATCCGGCAGCGCCTTGAACAGGGCCTCCTTGAAGCGCTCCACCACCTGGGCGTATTCCCGGGCAAGGAACGTGCTTATGAACTCCGAAGGGTCGGTGAGGGTGCGCCCCAGCAGACGCAGAAAGGTGCGCCCGCCGCGTACCTCGTCATCCCCCATGCGCAGCAGGGTGCCGAAGAAGGCGTCCACGATCTGGGAGGGTTTGAGGGGCTTGCCGCCGGCGTCCTGTTCCATGGCGTCGAGGGCCTGCAGTCGGGCTTCGTTGAGGCCGTCCAGCCGGCGCCGGAACACGGCCCGCATCAGCTCTTCCTTGGTGCCGAAGTGGTAATTCACGGCGGCCAGATTCACCCCCGCGCCGGTGGTGATCTGGCGCATGGAGGTGCCGTCGAAGCCGTGGTTCATGAACAGCTGCTCGGCGGTATCGAGGATGCGTTCCCGGGTGTCGGGAGAGCGGATTTCAGCCATGGGGAGGCTCCTGAAGGTGTTGGGGTGTTGCGTCGCGCCGCAATTAATTCATACGTTCGTTTTAACTATAGGGGAAAACTGCCCCCCGGT
>JAJTBM010000356.1 GCA_021286885.1 Rhodocyclales bacterium | reverse complement strand
TCCGCCCGCGCCCACCGAACCCCCGCCGCAGTGCGCCACCATCGGATGCACGGTCTCCACCACCCCGCCCATGGCACCGCCCGGGGGCAACCCCGGGGAAATCCATCCCTGCACGTGAGAACGCCGCACCATGACGCGCCGCCTGTACGCATTCCTCGTCGTTCTACTTGGCTCGGCTGTTTCCCCATGGACCGCCGCACAAAACGCGAATCCCACCTTACCTGCATGCACCGTCCACGCCTGCTGGAGCAGCCAGCAGACCATGCAGCAGTACGAGCAGGAACATGACTGCTCATTCACGCTAACGCCCGGATTGCAGCCAAACCAGAACTGCCAGACAGCGGCGGATCTGTTCTACGAGGCCATCAAAAAACAGGAAACCTCAGGCAGCAAGGAAACCCCCTCACCGAGCAACAACTTCTTGCCAGCGCGTAATGGAGAGCCGGCGTCACCTGGGCATCCCGTTCCGAATACGCCCTATTACTCAGCAAGTTATGGCACGACGCAGATGACATTGGGCACGCTCATGCCCGCTGTTCAAAAACTCATCAAGCAAAACACAGACTGCGCACACACGCCAACCTGCTTGGCCCCATGTATTAAAAATTCGCAGTATAAACCCGCCATCCAACAGTGGGACACCATCGCGAAGGCTGTACAAGATGCCGTTTCTCGAGGGAACTGTGGCGCAAAGCAGCCGCAGGCAGCGCCTGGAACGAAGAGGCCTTTTTTTCCGCCACGGCCAACGGATTCTCCGATTTCCCAAAGCATGTGGGACAGGATTTCCGCCTGGAATGTCGTGGCAAATAGTATTGCCACGACTCACGATGAAATACCCGGCGACTCCGGGTATGCTATTGCAAAAACTTTGTACGACGACTCGAATTTTCGGCAGATGCTCATCTACCTTGGCATGGGCTTCGAGTTCACGGAATCATACCCAGAACCAACGGAGGAAAATCCAAAACCTGTATATCGAGCCCCAGAGGATACCGTCAACAATTACATCAATTATGGCAAGCCATTTTATAATAAGCGCCCGCGGCAATTCCCGGAGGCCGTGAGCAGCTTCCAAACCGGTGCATTTTTTACGCAGTCGGCGTTGAATGGCAATGGCCATCAATTCTTCAATGATCTGCTCAGCTCCGTATTTGGAGAGCAGTGCAACAAATATTTCTCGATGGCCCTATTCAAGGCCCTGAGCGGCGCCTTCGGATCTGGCGGCACGCTGGCGCAGCAAGATGCATGGGTGCGTACTGTGGCCGGACGATGGAATGGTTCAGGGACCAAGGGCACCTACGCTGCATCCGTCGAAAAGATCTACAACGATCTCGTCACGACGTATTTGAAAGACAACAACCTCAAGTCGCTTCCGGAAACCTGCCCTGGCGATGCGCCAGCCACTCTCAATGCTTGCGCGAAGTAGAGCCAAGCCTTCTTCCCATCGGATTCCATCATGACCACCTCCGTGATTTCTGTGCGTTTTTCTGTGCTTCGCCTCTGCGCTCTGATGGCCAGCTTCTGGGCGCCCCCCGCACTCTGCGCCGAGCCTGTCGTGTCGGCAACGGGCGCGAGTTCGGTCAGTGCGCAGGAGGCCGTGCTGCCCTTTCCCGGTGGCTACTTCCTGCCGGGCGCCAAAACGCTGGCGCCGGGCAAGTTCACCCTGCAGGTCTTCGCCACCGACCGCGGCATCCTGCTCAAAAATGGCGGCAAGGCCAGCGCGATGCAGACGGTGCCGCTGTCTCAGGCCGAAAATGAGAAATTCTCCAAGCAATTTGAGTGTTATCAGCTCTGCGCCGGCTTTCTTCATACCTACACCCACTATGCCCCCATTGCCAATGCCGATTGGGGTATGACCCTCGGTCCGGACGGCAGCGTCTATCTGAGCGGCAGCCCGGCGTTGAGCAAACTCCCCGTTCAAAACCCTCAGGATCCGATCACGCTGCTGCCCGAGCGCATCGTCGGCTATTTACAGGGGGGAGAAGACAACACGGTCGAGCCCGTTTACGACTGGGCGGGACAGAAGCCCATCATCACCTCGCAGGGCCATATCTTTCTCCTCGGACAGCACACGCTGGATCAGATCTTGGGCCCCGATCAAATCAAGCACATCCCCCTGCCTCCCATCGCCGGCCAAGAAGCCAACTTCCCGCCGTTGCAGAAAAGTAGTCAATTAAGCATCAACAAGTATGGGTGCATTCAAATCAAGACCGTGACCAACATGACCTGCAGAGGCCTGCAATGCATCCAGTATTTCCCTGACAACCCTGTGTATACCTGTGTGGATGCCTTGGGGCGGGTCATCCCGGACTACACCAAACTTCCCGCCAACGAGGAACAGGAAAAAAATAATAAAATGGCGGACCATTTTCTTTCTGCCTCAAAAATAACGGACGGAACTGATTATTATTTAACTATAGGAATTCCAGGATCAACCCAACCATCCCCTGATGGCTCCTATTTTTACAGTCTGATGGTTAAATTAGACAAGAGTGGAAAAAAGATAGCAGATCCATCGCCCTCCCTTTATCGGTTTCGGATAAAAAAAATAGAACATCTCAAAATTACATACAGTATCGATATCACCAAACCAGAACTCCTCGTGCGCGGCAACGGCCGACTCCGGCATTGGTCGTTCAATCCCAAAATCCCGGATCGCAATTTCAGTCGTTTTCAAATCGCCCGCAACGGGGATGTTTACTTGAAGGGGAATTACACCATCTACAAACTCACGCCCAAGCCCTGATCCATCTGCCATGCGCTGGCTGACCCACCCTACACGCCGCAGCCTGCTGCTGGCCCCGCTGGCCGCCCTGTTCGCCACGGCTGCACAGGGAGAGCCCATGCCATGGCCGCTGAGCGCAACCCAGTGGCAGTGGATGCGCCAACTCCAAGGCATCGCGACCCGCCCGGGCATGACGGCGCCCGCGCTCTATGTCTTCTTCGATCCGGACTGCCCCTGGTGCCAGGCCCTGTGGAACGCCCGCCTGCCCGACGGTCGCGGGTTTCGCGAGGTGCCCGCTGTGTGGATTCCCGTGGCCTACCTCCAACCCGACAGTCTGGGCAAGGCCGCCGCGCTGCTGCGGGCCGGCGACGTAGCCGCGCTGCAGCGCAACTTCGGACCGGGCTATGTCGCGGCCACCCGCAGCGGGGCCATCGCCCCTGTCTCGCCCAGTGCCGCGGAGCGAAAGGCCTTGGGGCAAAGCCAGGGCGTCTGGCAGAACTTGGGCGGTGCCACGCCGATGCTGGTCTGGCGCGCCAAGGACGGGCGCGTCCTGCGCGATCTGGGTATGCCCAAGGATCTGGCCGAATTGCAGCGCATCGCGCAATCGGTCGCGCCATCACACTTGCAGGTCTACCGGCCTTGACGGCGCACCGCCCGCAGCACCGCCCATGAGCCAGACCCGCAGACAGTCCTTCCGCCGGGCGCGCGGCCCGGACGGCACGCGTGGCCAGCAGGGCCGATGGGGCAGACAGGCCCGTGCGGTCCATCGCGGCGCCGCCCTGGTGGAGTTCGCGCTGGTGGGGCCGGTGATCACG
>JAJTBM010000355.1 GCA_021286885.1 Rhodocyclales bacterium | reverse complement strand
GGCGGAGGACCAAGGGTGATCTGTGGAAGGGCGCAATACGCTAAAATCCGAAAGTTTGTTTAGCAATTACCATCTGACCGCAGATCACAAATATTAGCTCGTGCTAATATATACCCGGGAGTCAAGCAATGAATTTTGAGCAAGCACGGTTCAACATGGTCGAACAACAAGTCCGCCCCTGGGAGGTGCTGGATTTTGACGTGCTCGACCTGCTGATGAGCGTACGCCGTGAAGAGTTCGTCCCCGAGGCCTATAAGGCCCTGGCCCTGTCCGAAGCCGTCATCCCCCTGGGCAAGAGCGGCGCCACCATGTTCGTGCCGGTGATGGAAGGCAAGGTGCTCCAGGCCCTGAAGGTCAAGGGGAGCGACAAGGTGCTCGAAATCGGTGCCGGCTCCGGTTACTTCGCCGCCCTGCTGGCCGCCAAGGCCGAGTGGGTGCGCACCGTCGAAATCGACTCCGAACTCGTCGACTTCGCCCATGACAACCTGAAGCGCTACGGCGTCGAAAACGTCATCGTCGAAGAAGGCGACGCCCTGCAAGGCTGGGCCAACGGCGCCCCCTACGACCTGATCGTGATCTCCGGCGGCGTGTATTTCGTGCCTGAAGTGCTGCAACAGCAGCTCAAGGTGGGTGGCCGTCTGTTTGCTTTCGTGGGCGAAGCTCCGGTGATGAAGGCCCTCCTGATCACCCGCACCGGCGAAAACACCTACGCCACCGAAGACCTGTTTGAAACCTCTGTGCCGATGCTGAAGAACGCACCGCGCAAGAACCAGTTCACCTTCTGAACCCCCGTCTGAGCACACCATGAACCAGATCACCCCTGCCCAACTGGCCGAAAGACTCAAGGATCAAGCCCGCCCCGCCCCTCTGCTGCTGGACGTGCGCGAACCCTGGGAGTTCGAGCTGTGCGCTATTGCTGGCGCCCGGAACATTCCGATGGGCAGCATTCCGATGCGCCAGCAAGAGCTGGAGCCGGATGCCGAGATTGTGGTGATCTGCCATCACGGCGCCCGCAGCATGCAGGTGGCGATGTTTCTGGAACGGGCCGGGTTCAGCGATCTGACCAATCTGACCGGCGGTGTTGATCTGTGGGCAACCCAGGTTGACCCGACCATGGCCCGTTACTGAAACTGAAACCTCTGGAGATCTGCATGACACGGAGCTTACGCCCCTGGTCCGTCCTGGGCGCGGCGGTGCTCGCCCTCGGGGCGGGTGTTGCCAGCGGGGCAGACCTGACCCAGGTTTACCGCGATGCCCTCGCCAACGACGCCACCTTTGCCGCTGCCCGGGCCAGCTATCAGGCCGGCCTGGAGCGGCTGCCCCAGGGGCGTGCCGGGCTCTTGCCCAGCGTGAGTTTGTCGGGTGCGTCCAACTGGAACAACCTGGATCTGCGCTACTTCGATCCCAACATCACCCGCAAATACAACGGTAACAGCTGGCAGGTGCAACTGAGCCAGCCCCTGTTCCGTTGGCAGAACTGGGTGCAATATCAGCAGGGCGAGATCCAGGTGGCCCAGGCGGAAGCCATTTACCGCCAGGCCCGCCAGGATGTGGCCCTCAAGGTGGCCCAGGCCTACTTTGATGTGATGGTGGCCCAGGATGCCCTGGCGGCTGCCCAGGCCCTCAAGCAGGCCAACGCCGAGCAGCTGGCCCAGGCCCGCAAGAGCTTTGAAGTGGGCACCGTGACCATCACCGATGTGCACGAAGCCCAGTCCCGCCACGATCTGGCCTCGGCCCAGGAAATTGCCGCCGAGAGCGATCTGAGCGTCAAGCGCCATGCCCTGACCGTCCTCACCGGCAAGCCCGTGGAACCCCTGCGTGGCCTTGCCGTGGGCGCTCGGCTGAGCCGCCCCGAACCTGCCGACCTGCACGCCTGGGTGAGCGCCGCCGAAACCGGCAACCTGGGGGTTCAGGCCGCCCAGTTGGGGCACGAAGTGGCGGTGCGGGATGTGGAGCGCAACCGGGCGGCCCACCTGCCCACCGTTGATCTGGTGGCGAGCTATGGGAATTCCGTGTCGTCTTCGGCCCAGTACAGCGGGATGGCCACGCCGGCCCGCACCAACATGGATAGCGCGGTGATTGGCGTTCAGCTCAATCTGCCCCTCTTCCAGGGTGGGCTGGTGAATTCCCGCACCCGGGAAGCCGAAGCCCAGAAAGACAAATCCCGGGCCGATCTTGAATCCGCCCGGCGCAACGCCGCCCAGAGCGCCCGCCAGGCCTATCTGGGGATGAGCAGTGGGCTGGCCCAGGTGCAGGCCTACGAGGCGGCCAAGGTGTCGTCCCGCTCGGCGCTGGATGCCAACAAGCTGGGCTACGAGGTGGGGGTGCGGATCAACATCGACGTGCTCAACGCCCAGAGCCAGGTCTACGACACCGAGCAGAAGCTTTCCAAGGCCCGCTATGAAACCTTGCTCGCCCAACTGCGTCTGAAGGCAGCGGCAGGCACCCTGGGCGATGAAGATGTCCAGGCGGTGAATGCGCTGCTGGAGTGAGCTTCGTCCTGTCGCTATCATCGACGGCCGCTTCTGCGGCCGTTGTTTTTTTGATTCGATTCGATTCGATTTTGATTTGAACAACCGGCGCTGCCCCTGGGCGGGCGCCGCTGACTGAGATCCCAAGCCATGCGTTATACCGATCTGCGGGACTTCATCGACCAGCTTGAACGCAAGGGCGAACTCAAGCGGGTGAAGACCGAGGTGGATACCCACCTGGAAATGACCGAAATCTGTGACCGGGTGCTGCGGGCCGGCGGCCCCGCCGTGCTGTTCGAGAACCCCAAGGGCCACTCGGTGCCGGTGCTGGCCAACCTGTTCGGCACCCCCCAGCGGGTGGCCATGGGCATGGGCGTGAATGGGGACGACTGGCAGAACGCCCTGCGCGAAGTGGGCAAGCTGCTCGCCTTCCTGAAGGAGCCCGAGCCGCCCAAGGGCTTGAAGGATGCCTGGGAGAAGCTGCCCATGTTCCGCCAGGTGCTCAACATGTCGCCCAAAACCGTGTCGTCCGCCCCCTGCCAGCAGGTGGTGAAGGAGGGCAAGGACGTGGATCTGGCCAGCCTGCCCATCCAGCACTGCTGGCCCGGCGATGTGGCGCCCCTCATCACCTGGGGGCTGGTGGTTACCCGGGGGCCGGGCAAGCCGCGCCAGAATCTGGGCATCTACCGCCAGCAGGTGCTCGGGCCCAACAAGGTCATCATGCGCTGGCTCGCCCATCGGGGCGGGGCGCTGGATTACCGGGATCATTGCCTGGCCAACCCGGGCCAACCTTTCCCGGTGGCAGTGGTGCTGGGCTGCGACCCGGCGACCATTCTGGGCGCGGTGACGCCGGTGCCGGACTCCATCTCCGAATACCAGTTTGCCGGCCTGCTGCGGGGGGCCAAGACCGAGCTGGTCAAGTGCCTGGGCTCCGATCTGCAGGTGCCCGCCTCGGCTGAAATCGTGCTCGAAGGGGTGATCCACCCGGGCGAAACCGCCCTGGAAGGCCCCTACGGCGACCATACCGGCTACTACAACGAGCAGGCCGAGTTCCCGGTGTTCACCATCGAGCGCATC
>JAJTBM010000354.1 GCA_021286885.1 Rhodocyclales bacterium | reverse complement strand
AGCGCGCCCTGGATGCGGCCATCTTCATGATCTTCTCCAACAACGGCGAACGCTGCACCGCCGGCTCCCGGATCATCGTGCAGGAAGGCATCTACGAGCGCTTCGTGGCCGACTTTGCCGCCCGTGCCGCCCGCCTCACGGTGGGCGACCCCATGGACCCGAACACCATCATCGGCCCGATGATTTCCCGGGCGCACCAGGAAAAGGTGAATTCCTACATCGAACTGGGCCGCCAGGAAGGGGCCGAGCTGGTGTTCGGCGGCGGCACGCCGGTGGTGGATGCGCGCTTCAAGAACGGCTACTGGGTGCAGCCCACGGTGTTTGCCAACGTGGACAACAAGATGCGCATTGCCCAGGAAGAAATCTTCGGCCCGGTGCCCTGCATCATCCGCTTCAAGACCGAAGAAGAAGCGGTGCGCATCGCCAACGACACCATCTACGGCCTCTCGTCCTACCTGTGGACCAACAACACCGGGCGCGCCATCCGCCTCGCCAAGGCCATCGAATCCGGCATGACCTTTGTGAACAGCCAGAACGTGCGCGACCTGCGCCAGCCCTTTGGCGGTTCCAAGGCTTCCGGCACCGGGCGCGAAGGCAACCACTACAGCTACGAGGTGTTCTGCGAGGCCAAGAACATCGCGGTTTCCTACGGCAGTCACCACATCCCCCGCTGGGGCGTGTGAGGCCGCAGCACTGATCCCGGGTGCCAGGGCCGCCCCCAGAAGTGGCCCGGCACCCCTCCGGCAGAGAGACGTTCGCCCCGCAGCGGACGCCATCCCACCATCGGAATTTGAAGGAGCACACCATGGGCACACTCGCCCTCGCCGCCAAGATCACCCACGTCCCGTCCATGTACCTCTCGGAGCTGGAGGGGGAGCACAAGGGCTGTCGCCAGGCGGCCATTGATGGCCACATCGAAATTGGCCGGCGCTGCCGCGAACTGGGGGTGGACACCATCGTGGTGTTCGACACCCATTGGCTGGTCAATTCCGGCTATCACGTGAATTGCGCCCCGCGCTTTGAGGGCATCTACACCAGCAACGAGCTGCCCCACTTCATCAAGAACCTGCCCTTCCAGTACGACGGCAACCCGGCCCTGGGCCATCTGCTGGCCGATGTGGCCACCGCCGCCGGGGTGCGTACCCGCGCCCATTCCGATACCAGCCTGGCCCCCGAGTACGGCACCCTGGTGCCCATGCGCTACATGAACACCGACCGGCATTTCAAGGTGGTGTCGGTGTCGGCCCTCTGCACCGTGCATGACCTGGAAGACTCCGCCCGCCTGGGTGCGGCCATGCGCAAGGCGGTGGAAGAACAGTACGACGGCACCGTGGCCTTCCTGGCGTCCGGTTCCCTGTCGCACCGCTTCGCCCAGAACGGCGTGGCCGAGCAGTTCATGCACAAGATGTGGAGCCCCTTCCTCGAAACCTTCGACCTGGAGGTGGTGGACATGTGGAAGCGCGGCGACTGGAAAACCTTCTGCGCCCTGCTGCCCGAGTACGCGGCCAAGTGCCACGGCGAAGGCAACATGCACGACACCGCCATGCTGCTGGGCGCCCTGGGCGGCCCGGACTACACCGGCCAGGTGGAGGTCGTGACGCCCTTCTTTGCCAGCTCCGGCACCGGCCAGATCAACGCCGTGTTCCCGGTCTGAGCGCGGCATCTTTCATCATCCGGCGGGCCTCCGAGCCTGCCTGCAGGAGCGGCCCATGCCCCATCTGATCTACGAATACACCGACAACCTGAAGGCCGAGGGCGACATCCCGGGCCTCCTCGCGAAGACCAACCAGGTGGTGATGGCCCAGGGGGGCGTGTTCCCCACCGGCGGCATCCGCGCCCGGGCGGTGTGCCTGACCGATTACTGCGTGGCCGATGGCTCGGCGGACGATGCCTTCGTCCATCTCACCTTCAAGATGGGCGCCGGGCGTACGCCGGAAGAAAAGCAGAAGGTCGGCGACGAACTGTTCGCCATGATCCGGGCGCACTTTGCCGAACTGTTTGCCCGCCGGGGCCTGGCGCTGTCGATGGAGATCGTGGAGTTCTCCGAGGCCGGCACCTGGAAACACAACAATCTGCACGCCCGCTACCGCAAGGGCGCGTGAACCCGGGTTGTGCGCCGTGCAGCCCACAGCCCACAGCGCATAGCGCAGCCTCGTCCCTCACCCCAAGGAAATCCCCATGCTGAGCACCGACATCCATCTGGCGCTGGCGCGCCAGTACCACGCCGCCGAGCAGGGCCGGGAGCAAGTCCTGGCGCCCTCGCTCCAGTACCCGGACATCACCATCGAAGACGCCTACGCCGTCCAGCGCGCCTGGATAGCGCTGAAGCTGGCCGAAGGGCGGGTCATCAAGGGCCACAAGATCGGCCTCACCTCCCGGGCCATGCAGCAGTCGTCCCAGATCACCGAGCCGGACTATGGCACCCTGCTGGATGACATGTTCTTCACCGATGGTTCCGACATTCCCGCCGGGCGCTTCATCGTGCCCATGGTGGAAGTGGAGCTGGCCTTCATCCTGGCCCGGCGCCTGGAAGGGCCCAACGTGAGCCTGTTTGATGTGCTCTCGGCCACCGACTACGTGATCCCGGCCATCGAGATCATCGACGCCCGCTGCCACCGCATCGACCCGGCCAGCAAGCGCCCGCGCAAGGTGTTCGACACCATTTCGGACAACGCCGCCAATGCCGGCATCGTGCTGGGCGGGCGCCCCATCAAGCCGCTGGATGTGGATCTGCGCTGGGTGTCGGCGCTGCTCTACCGCAACGGCGTGATCGAGGAAACCGGCGTCGCCGCCGGGGTGCTCAACCACCCGGCCAACGGCATTGCCTGGCTCGCCAAAAAATTTGCCCCCCACGGGGTCGCCCTGGAGCCGGGGCAGGTGATTCTGGCCGGTTCCTTCACCCGCCCGGTGCCCGCCCGCCCGGGCGATACCTTCCATGTGGACTACGGCCCCATGGGTAACATCAGCTGCCGTTTCGTCTGAGCCCGGAGCCCTTGCCATGCAGATGCCCCCCAACACCTTCAAGCAGGCCCTCCAGGCCGGCCAGACCCAGATTGGCCTGTTTCTCGGCCTGTGCGACCCGTACTCCGCCGAGATCGTGGCGGGCGCCGGCTTCGACTGGCTGCTGATCGACGGCGAACACGCCCCCAACACCCCCGAAAGCGTGTTGCGCCAGCTCCAGGCCGTCGCCCCCTATCCGGTGCGGGTGGTGGTGCGCACCGTGGATCATGACGTGGCCCGCATCAAGCAATACCTGGACGTGGGCGTTCAGAACCTGCTGGTGCCCATGGTCGAATCCGCCGAACAGGCCCGCCGTCTGGTGGAGGCCATGCGCTACCCGCCCGCCGGCATCCGGGGGGTGGGCACCGCCCTGGCCCGGGCCGCCCGCTGGAACGGGGTGGAAGGCTATTTTGCCCAAGCGGATGCCGCCATGTGCCTGATGGTGCAGGTGGAATCCCGCGCCGGCCTCGCCGCGCTGGATGACATCCTGGCGGTCGAAGGGGTGGATGGGGTGTTCATCGGCCCCGCCGATCTGGCTGCCTCCCTGGGTCATCTGGGCAACCCGGG
>JAJTBM010000353.1 GCA_021286885.1 Rhodocyclales bacterium | reverse complement strand
GATGTATCTGGCGGCCTACGAAGACGTTTTTCCGGGCCAGCCGTGGGCGGTGGGGGCCACGGCCCTGTTCGTGGTGGTCTCCCAGCTCAAGATCAATGTGACCAACGCCTATGCGGGCTCCCTGGCCTGGTCCAACTTCTTTGCCCGGCTCACCCATAGCCACCCGGGGCGGGTGGTGTGGATGGTGTTCAACACCCTCATTGCCCTGATGCTGATGGAGCTGGATGTGTTCCAGGCCCTGGGCCAGGTGTTGGGCCTGTACGCCAATCTGGCGATCTCATGGATGATGGCGGTGGTGGCCGATCTGGTCATCAACAAGCCCCTGGGCCTCTCGCCGCCGGGCATCGAGTTCAAGCGCGCCCATTTGTACGACGTGAATCCGGTGGGCGTTGGGGCCATGGGTATCGCCTCGCTCCTGTCGGTGCTGGCCTATCTGGGGGCTTTCGGCGCGGAGGCCCGGGCCTTCTCGGCGCTGATTGCGATGCTCGTCGCCTTTGTGTGCGCCCCCCTCATCGCCTGGCTCACGGGGGGGCGCTACTACTTGGCGCGCACCCCCGAGCCTGTGCCCGAGGGGCACGCCCGTTGCGTGATCTGCGAAGGGGTCTTCGAGGCCGATGATCTGGCCCGCTGCCCGGCCTATCAGGGGCCTATCTGCTCCCTGTGTTGTTCGCTGGATGCTCGCTGCCATGATCTGTGCAAGCCCGACGCCCGGCTCTCGGTCCAGTGGGGGCGCTTCATGCGGCGCATTCTGCCGGAGCCCGTCTGGCCCTATCTGGACACGGGTCTGGGCCATTACCTGCTGCTCATGGTGGGGGTGGCGCCGGTGCTGGGGCTGGTGGTCTGGCTGCTGTTTTACCAAGGGCTGAGTCTGCTGGGGGAGAGCGCCGAATACTTCGAGCCCGCCCTGCGCCTTGCTTTTTTCAAGGGCTATATGGCCCTGCTGCTGTTGGCGGGTTTGGCCCTGTGGTGGCTGGTGCTCACCCACAAGAGCCGCCAGGTGGCCCAGGAAGAGTCCAACCGCCAGACCCTGCTGCTGATGCGTGAGATCGAATCCCACAAGCGCACGGACCAGGAACTCCAGCGCGCCAAGCAGGCCGCCGAGCTCGCCAATCAGGCCAAGAGCCGCTACATCACTGCCATCAGCCACGAACTGCGCACGCCCCTCAACAGCATCCTCGGTTACGCCCAGATTCTGGACGGGGATGACGCCATCCCGCCCCACCGGCGCCAGGCCATCCATGTAATCCGGCGTAGCGGCGACCATCTGCTGTCGGTGATCGAAGGCACCCTCGACATCGCCCGGATCGAAGGGGGCAAGCTCACCCTGGAGGTGCGCCCCCTGGCTTTTCGGGAGTTCATGGAGCAGATCGTCGAAATGTTCCGCCTCCAGGCCAGCAGCAAGGGGCTGGAATTCCGCTACGAGCCCCGGGGCGAGCTGCCCGCCTGGGTGCGGGCCGATGAAAAGCGCTTGCGCCAGGTGCTTATCAACCTACTGGGCAATGCGGTCAAATACACCGCCCGGGGGCGCATTGTGCTGCGCCTGGCGCACCGGCTCGAAATGGCCACCTTTGAAGTGGAGGACTCGGGTCAGGGGATTTCTGCCGACGAACTGGAGCGCATCTTCGACCCCTTCACCCGGGGCAGCTCAGCCCAGGGTGCCAGCGGGGCCGGGCTGGGGCTCACCATCAGCCGCATGTTTGCCGATGTGATGGGCGGCGAACTCAGCGCCCGCAGCACCCCGGGCGAGGGCAGCACCTTCCGGGTGCGCCTCTTCCTGCCCCAGTTGCGCGAGTCCCCCGCCGGCCCCGAGGCGCTGCCCCAGCGCCGCATCACTGGCTACGGCGGCGAACGACGTCGGGTGCTGATCGTGGATAACGAGCGCGAAGACCGGGAGTTTCTGATCCAGCTGCTGGAGCCCCTGGGCTTCATCCTCGCCCAGGCGGGTTCCGGGGCCGAGTGTCTGGCCCTGGTGGAAGACTTTCGCCCCGACCTGATCTTCCTGGATCTGGCCATGCCCGGCATGGACGGCTGGGAAACCCTGCGCCGCCTGCGGGCCGGGCCCCGGGGCGGAACGCCGGTGGCCATCATCTCCGCCAACGCCTACGAAAAGGGCCTGCGCAGCGAAAGCCCCGACCCGGAGCTGGGCATCGGCGCCCGGGATTTCATCCTCAAGCCCTGGCTGGATGCCCAAAGCCCGCCGCCGGTATCGGCTGCGTCGGCTGTTAGCCCCACCTTGCAACGCCCCCCGCCCGAGGCCCTGGCACCCCTGGCCCACCAGGTGGAGCTGGGCCACATGAAGGGCATCCATGCCTGCCTGGATCAGCTTGCCCAGCTGGATCCGGCCTATGGGCCCTTTGTGGAGCGCATCCGTCACCACGCCCGCAATTTTGAGCTGGACGCCATTCCCCCCTTGTTGGACTCCGACTCCCATGCCTGATTTTGACCGGCTGAATACCGATCTGGTGTTGATCGTGGACGACGTGCCCGACAACCTCTCCGTGCTCCACGATGCCCTGGATGAGGCCGGCTACACGGTGTTGGTGGCCACCAATGGCGAAAGCGCCCTGCGCCGGGCCGCCCAGAGCCTGCCCGATGTGATCCTGCTCGATGCACTCATGCCCGGCATGGACGGATTTGAAGTGGCGCGCCGGCTCAAGGCGGATTTCACCACCCAGCACATCCCCATCGTGTTCATGACCGGCCTCACCGAAACCGAGCACGTGGTGGCCGCCTTCTCGGCAGGCGGCGCCGATTACGTTACCAAACCCATCCGCCCCCAGGAGGTGCTGGCCCGCATCGCCGCCCACATGCAGACGGCGCGCCTCACCAAACAGGCCCGCATGGCCCTGGACGCCTGCGGTCAGGCCACCCTGGCGGTGCGCCCGCGCAGCGGCCAGATCGTCTGGCAGACCCCGCTCGCCCGCAAGCTGATGACCGATTACCTGGGGGGCGCCGAAGAGCAGGCACCGCCCGCCCTGCGCAGCTGGCTGGATGAAACCCTGCGTGCCCGCCAGGACGGGCGGGATTTCCCGCCCCTGGGTATCAGCCAGGGCCCCCGCCGCTTGGTGGTGAGCGTGCAGGAACAGACCGGCGAGGCCGAATGGCTGCTCATGCTGCGCGAAGAATCAGATGCCGCGATGCTCGACGCCCTGATCGCCACCTTCCGCCTCACGGGCCGGGAGGCCGAGGTGCTGTATTGGGTCATCAAGGGCAAGACCAGCCCCGATATCGGCGAAATCCTCGGCACCAGCCCGCGCACCGTGAATAAACACCTGGAGCACGTCTACGCCAAGCTGGGGGTCGAAAACCGCACCGCTGCGGCCTCGGTGGCGCTGGCGCGGCTGGGGCGAAGTGGGGGCTAGCGCGCGTGTCGTCCACGTAAAAACACCTGCCCGAAAGGGCAGGTGTCGGGATGGTGCCGGAGTGGTGC
The DNA here is from genome assembly GCA_021286885.1 of Rhodocyclales bacterium. Lineage (GTDB taxonomy): Bacteria > Pseudomonadota > Gammaproteobacteria > Burkholderiales > Rhodocyclaceae > Zoogloea. Next base: position 151 of record JAJTBM010000353.1, on the reverse strand, counting down.
CTGTGGTTGTGCCTGTGAGTTGGGGAAGCGCCTTCCCCTCACCCCGCCTTCTTCTTCACCGCCTCCACATACGCCCGCCCATCCAGCGGGGCCTTGTCGCGTTGGGCGCGCCAGATGGTTTCGCCCAGGGCATCGAGTACGTCGTGCAGTG
>JAJTBM010000352.1 GCA_021286885.1 Rhodocyclales bacterium | reverse complement strand
CCAGCGCCGCGATCCGTCAGGAGGTGGCCGAAGGCAGCCTGGTGGGCGTGCCCCTGGAGCCGCGCCTGCACACCCCCCTTGAAGTCATTCTGCTCAAAGACAAGTTCCGTTCCCGGTTGGTGAATACCTTTGCCGACTTTGTGACCGAAGAAATCGGTCAGATCTCCACCCTGCTCAAAAACTGAGACTCCTGCACCATGCCTCGCCCGATACGCGCCACCATTGATCTCGAAGCCCTCCGCCACAACTACCGGATCGCCCGCCAGAAGGCCGGGCAGGCCCGAGCGTATGCGGTGGTGAAGGCCAATGCCTACGGGCACGGCCTCGACCGGGCGCTGCAAGCCCTGGGCGATGTGGCCGACGGCTTTGCGCTGCTGGATCTGGCCGAAGCCCGCGAAGTGCGCGCCTTTGGCCTGCACCAGCCCATCGTGCTGCTGGAAGGTTTTTTCGAGCCCGCCGATCTGGCCGAGGTCGAACGCCTCCAGCTCACCCCGGCCATCCACAACAAGGCCCAGATCAAGATGCTGGAGCAGGCCCGGCTGGAAACCCCCATCGATGTGCTGCTCAAGGTTAACAGCGGGATGAACCGCTTGGGCTTTGACGGGGAGCGCTTTGAAGCTGCCCTGGCCCGCCTGCGGGCGATTCCCGCCGTGCGCCAGATCACCCTGATGACCCACTTCCCCCGGGCCGACGAGCCCGCCGGGATCAGCGCGCCCCTCACCACCTTCAAGCACATCACCGCCAGTGCCGGGGCCGGCCTGCCCCTGTGCCTGGCCAACTCGGCCACCCTGTTGCGCTTCCCTGAAGCGGCGGGCCAGATCGTGCGCCCGGGGATCATGCTCTACGGCGGCTCGCCCATGCCTGAGTTGCACAGCGCCGAAAAGCTGGGCCTCAAGCCGGTGATGACTCTCAGCAGCGAGATCATCGGCGTCCAGCAGCTCAAAGCAGGCGATGCGGTGGGCTACGGTGCCACCTTCGTGGCCGATGGCGCCATGCGGGTTGGGGTGGTGGCCTGCGGCTATGCCGACGGCTACCCGCGTCATGCGCCCACCGGAACGCCCATTCTGGTAAACGGGCGGCGTTCGCGGGTGCTGGGGCGGGTGTCGATGGACATGCTGGCCTGCGACCTGACCCACCTGCCCGAAGCGGGCGTGGGCACCCCCGTCACCTTATGGGGCGATGGTCTGCCCGCCGATGAGGTGGCCAGCGCCGCCGGCACCATCAGCTATGAGCTGTTCTGCGCCCTGGCGCGCCGGGTGCCTGTGCAAATCCGCCGGGCCCGCATCTAATGGCCAAGCTGCGTACCACCTACGTCTGTTCCGAATGCGGCGGCAAAGCGCCCCGCTGGCAGGGCCAGTGCCCCCAGTGCAATGCCTGGAACACCCTGGTCGAAACCGTGCTTGAACCCGACCCGCCCGCCAGCGCCAAGCGCTTCAATGCCCTGGCGGGCGATTCAGGCAAGCTCCAGACTTTGGCTGAAGTCCAGCCCCGGGAGTCCCCCCGGGTGCCCACCGGCATCGACGAGTTCGATCGGGTGCTGGGCGGTGGGCTGGTGGCCGGGGGGGTGGTGCTGATCGGGGGCGACCCGGGCATCGGCAAATCCACCCTGCTCCTGCAAGCCCTGGCGGTGCTCGCCCGCAAGCAGAAGGCCTTGTACGTAAGCGGCGAAGAATCCGCCGAACAGGTAGCCCTGCGGGCCGGGCGGCTCCAGCTGGATGCCCGTACCCTGCAGCTGCTGCCTGAAATCAGCCTGGAGCGCATCCTCGCCACCCTGCGGGACGAAAAGCCCGAAGTGGCGGTGATTGACTCGATCCAGACCATTTACTCCGAAGCCCTCAGCTCCGCCCCCGGTTCGGTGGCCCAAGTGCGCGAATGTGCGGCCCAGCTGACCCGCTACGCCAAGCAGCACGGCACCTCCCTCATCATGGTGGGCCATGTGACCAAGGATGGTGCCCTGGCCGGGCCCCGGGTGCTGGAGCACATTGTCGATACCGTGCTGTATTTTGAAGGGGACACCCACTCCAGCTTTCGGCTGATCCGGGCCTTCAAGAACCGGTTTGGGGCAGTCAATGAGCTGGGGGTGTTCGCCATGACTGAAAAGGGCCTGCGGGGCGTCACCAATCCGTCGGCCATCTTTTTGTCGCAGCACGGCCAACAGGTGCCGGGCTCCTGCGTGCTGGTCACCCAGGAGGGCACCCGCCCGCTGCTGGTGGAGATCCAGGCCCTGGTGGACACCGCCCATAGCCCCAGCCCGCGCCGGCTCTCGGTGGGTCTGGAGCAAAACCGGCTGGCCATGCTGCTGGCAGTGCTACACCGGCACGCGGGGGTGGTGTGTTTCGACCAGGATGTGTTTGTAAACGCGGTGGGCGGGGTCAAAATCACCGAACCCGCCGCCGACCTGGCTGTGCTGCTGGCGATTGTGTCCTCCCTCACCAACCGCCCCTTGCCCAAGGAGCTGGTGGTGTTTGGCGAAGTGGGCCTGGCAGGGGAGATCCGACCCGCCCCTCGGGGCCAGGAACGCCTCAAGGAATCAGCCAAATTGGGTTTTAGTGTGGCCCTAGTGCCCAAAGCGAACGCGCCCAAGCAAGAAATCCCCGGAATGCAAGTCCTGGCGGTCGATCGCATCGAACAAGCCCTGGAACGGGTGCGCGAGCTTGCGCAAGCCTGACAAATCTGTTTTTTGCACTGCGAAACCTGCAAAAAGCGCGAAATACCTCGTTTTTCGTGCCACAGCCGCGCTTTGGCACGGTAAGCTAGCGCCCGTGCGTAGTGTCGTATCTGTGCAGTGTTTGCAGGTACGAACGTATCCACCCCGTTTTTTCATCTACATCAAGACGAGCTATGAACAAGACTGAACTGATCGATGCGCTGGCAGGCAAGGCTGGCCTGACCAAGGCTGATGCCGGCCGTGCCGTGGATGGCGTTGTGGAGATCATCTCCGAAGCTCTGGGCAAGGGCGAAAGCGTGACGCTCGTGGGTTTTGGCACCTTCTCCGTGGGTGAGCGTGCTGCCCGTACCGGCCGCAACCCCCAGACTGGCGCCGAGATCCAGATCGCTGCCTCCAAGCAGCCCAAGTTCTCCGCCGGCTCCAAGCTGAAGGATGCAGTGAACAAGTAAGTCCTCCGGGCGCCTGGCGCTCCGTGGCACAAAAATGGCGACCCTTCTGGTCGCCATTTTTATTATGTCTCCCCCCGGCGCAGCAAGACACCGGGAGGCGTGATGCGCAGTGGAGCCCACTCAGCGCCGCTTGCTGCTCCGCTCCGTCTTGCTGGCACGAGGTGCTTTATCGACGCCAGCATCCCGCGCTTTGGCAGACGGCTTGACGCTGCCGCCCTTATCACCGCCAGAGCCCTTGCCTGCTCGGGCCGCAGGGGCTGGTTTAGCATCGCCCACACTCAGTTTGCGCTCGACGACCACCGGTCGACCATTGCGGCCCCGAATCACCGTGCGCTGGATCAGGGCTTGGGGAGCTTCTGCCGCACCGTTTTGGGGTTGATTGGGCATCAGCGGCGCCAAACTGATGCGATCACCTTCGTTATCGGAGGGGAGGATCAGGGTGTAACCCGTGCCAATACGCGCTCG